>JAYEKE010000029.1 GCA_034660915.1 Pseudomonadota bacterium | reverse complement strand
CCACCAGTGGAGATTCGGCTACCGGACCCGAAGGAAGCGGTATTCACCCGTTTCTTCGTTTTTGCCAGCCGCCGCTTCCGCCGCTGTTCGGAAAGCGCCAAAATCTGACCGGGTTTTATCAGCTTTGATCTTCCCAGGCCGTTCCACCTTCTTATATCGTTCACCGATATATGATATTTATGGGCGATCTTCCAGAGACTGTCACCACGCCGGACGCGATAAGCGGATGGTCGATGAATCACAGACTGGGGCATACGATGCTGCCGGACACCCGCGGCATAGATCCGGGAAGAAAATACCACCTGTCCTGAACCTTGAGCCCGCACTGGAATAACCAGATAAGAACCGGCACGAATCATATTGCCTGCCAGATTGTTCAATTCCTTAATCGGCCGAATACTGGTTCGATATCGGCGGGCTATGGTTGACAATGATTCTCCCGACCTGATTCGGTGCCTGCGGAAAGTTATCCGCTGTTCCGGCGGCAAACCGGCTAATCTTTGCTGACATTGCTCTCCTGTTCCGGAGGGAACTTTGACCAGATATTTTTTAACTTTGGGGGGAGTACACCAGTAACGCAGCTCCGGATTCAGCTTTTTTAACGCACTGAATTTACAACCAGCCGCCCAGGCTACAACCTGCAAATCCGTTGCATCATGAACCTCAACTTCATCAAAAGTCAAAGGTGGCAGATAGCCTACATCTGAAAGGCCATATTTTTCCGGTTCTTTGGCGATGAGAATAGCCGCTATCAGCCGAGGGATATATTCCTTGGTCTCCCGCTTCAGATAACGGTAACGGGACATCTCCCAGAAATCTTCGGTTTTATGTCTTTTAATGGCCCGCATAATCTTGCCTTCACCGGCGTTATAGGCAGCAGCAGCCAGGTACCAGGAATCAAAATATCCATAAAGATCATGGAGATATTTAGCGGCGGCATAGCTTGATTTCAGCGGATCCCGGCGTTCATCCACCCACCAGTTGATTTTCAATCCATAATTACGGCCTGTTCCGCTGATAAACTGCCACGGACCACAGGCCCGGGCCCGGGAATAGGCATGAGTTGTAAACCCACTCTCAATAAGCACCATATAAGCCAGTTCCTCAGGAATATGATACTGACGCAAAATCCGCCTCATTTCAGGCAAATAAAGCTGTGCCCTTTTAAGACTTCTGCGGGTAAAGGAACTGTTTACCGTACTGTAATAGGAAATAAAATGTTTCACTTTTTTATTGATGACAATGGGAAACTCGTAACGGGCCCCGGTCCTGGCTTTCTGCTCAATTTCCAGGTCATCGGCAGTATCAGTCTCTTTCTCCTCTCGGACATCTGCCAACCATTCATGGAGATAAAGAAGTGATCCCTCTTCATACTGTCCAGCGGCCAATGTCAACCAGGGATCCAAGCCATTCTCAGCAAAATCACCCTGAAATCCAACCGAGCTTTCACTGCCTGCACAATCTTGGGCAACCGGCAACTCGACCTCATGGAGCTTATCCGATGATGCCTTCAAGGCAGTTTTTTCCAGACCGCAGGCCGTACAAACCATCAACACCAGCAGCAGTAACAACTGCATGCATCTTTTTTTCATTAACACTACCCCCCGATAGAGGTCAATAAAATCATAACGTTATTTACTCAACTTTCCGACTTGCATTGCCGGGGAAATATTGCTGGATGTTCGGGCTTGGCTCATAGCGGTATTGGCCGCCGAACGAATCACACGATGTGATTCGTGGCGGAATCCTCGGAAGCCGGCCTGTCTGCGTGCGGCACGCACAGGCAGGCCATGGACGGCCGGCGAGAATGAGCGAGAGCCATGCCGGAACATCCGGGGACATTGCTTTAGACTCCCCACAGGCCCAGCTGTTTTTAGTGCAACTCAGAAAGTTGAGTTATTTAATTATCGTCTAATTTTTTTATTTCTGAACCATTAACAAGCTTATAACGCCCCTGTCAACTCTAATTTACTCCACCGGGGCAAAAAAGGCAGTACCGACAACAAGCCGGCACTGCCTTTCAATTGGTTTTAAGCAATTACAACCTAAATGTTAATTGCGAATCAGACGAGGAAGCAACATCTGATGATGTGGACAGATAGATGGAGGATTCTGATAAGCTGCCCGGGTAAAAGCAACAAAATAATCACGCATATTAGGCAGTGCCACTATCTCGTCGACAAAATCCCGTTGGGCGCAGTAAACCGGCCGGGACTGATCATGATACTGCTGAGCCAGGTCGTTCATCTTCTCAATGACCGGTTCCAGAGAACGATCAGCATCCTGTTCTTTAACCAGGCGGCGGGAAAAAGCAGCCGCAGCCGCGGTTTCACCGTGCATCACGTAAATCTCAGTCACCGGAGTACCCAAAGTCATAGCATTATTGCGATTGCCCTGGGGACCACCCATGACATAATGGGCCGCCGCCGTTCCTTTGCGCAGAACCACGGTCATCATCGGCAAAGCGGAACTTTCAATGGAATAAATGAGTGACTGTCCCAAGCCCAAGAGCTCAGCCTGCTCAGCGATATCACCGACATCAATGCCGGAAGTATCCTGAAACCAGACCAGTGGAATCCGATCCCGGCCACACTGGGTAACAAACTCATTCATTTTAATCAGGCCCTGGCGATACAGTTTACCGCCGATACCCATATAGTCAGCATATTCTGGATAGTTTGCCCCCAAAAATCCCTGGCGGTTGGCAATAAAACCGACTGCAAAACCGTCGATTTTAGTCAAACCACAATAGATCTCCGGACCATAACCAGGACGGAACTCCAGGTGCTCACTGTTATCAAAAATCCGCGACAGAATTTCATCCATGTTGTAAACCGCTTTCTGGTTAAAAGGCACCAGATAGTTAATATCTTCGGCCGGAAAACGAGGTTCAGCCGGTTCGGCAACCCTGAAAGCTTCAGGGTCATATGCCGGCATGCCAGCCATGCAGTTTTTAATCGCGTCCAGCACGCCTTCTTCAGTGGAAAAAACCTTGCGCATGAACCCGGTGACATCATGATGAATTTTTGTACTTCCGGGCGGAACCGCCTTAAACTGCCTGGTTGCGTCAATCAGCTGCTCGGCCCCATCAACATCAAAATTTCCCTTGGGGGCCATGCCACCGACAATCCCGCCGCCGCCGACGGCCATATTAGATTTTTCATGGGCAAAAATAATGGCGGGACTGATGGCATGATAACCACCGCCAGCCGGGTTTGTCCCATACATACCAACAATAACCGGAATGCCTTTCTGGATCAATTCTGCATGGCGAAAGAATACCCGTCCGCCGGAACGGCGACCGGCATAGACCTCTTCCTGTTCCGTCAGCTTAACCCCGCTGCAGTTCAGCACCCAGACCAGGGGAATATTCAGACGTTCAGCCAGATCCTGGGCCCGGAAAATATTTTCCGCCTGACCGGCGATCCAGGCCCCGGCCAGCACCTTGTTATCAGAAGCAATAATCGAGGCATATTTACCGGCTATCTTGCCGATGCCATTGATAACCCCGGTCGTCCCCTCAGCATTGAAGGTAGGATCATGGAGAGTATTGAGAGGCAGCCAGGTACCATCATCCACCAGGTATTCCAAACGCTCCCAGGCAGTCCACTCGCCCCGTTTATGGAGCCGCTCGGCAGCAATACCGGCATTTTTCACCTTCTCAACCGCCTCGGCAACCGTCTGTTCCACTTCTTTAATTTGGGCCACGCTATCAGCCAGTTTTTCCTTCTGTTTTTCTTTCAGCTCTTTACCAAATTTCGGCATCTCGGCAAAATAAGAATGCATAGTACTATCCTTTTCTTGGAAAATAATGGAAACTTAGGGAAAACATCTATCAATCAGCCAGCACATTCCGGGAAATAATTACTTTCTGGATATTGGAGGTTCCCTCAACCACCTGGAATGACTTACTGTCCCGCAGGAAACGTTCAACCGGATATTCGGATGAAAAACCATAGGAACCAAAGATTTTACAGGCCTCATTGGCAGCATGAACGGCAGCTTCGGCGGCAAAATATTTAGCCATCGAAGTTTCAAAGGTAGAACGTTTGGTTGCATCATCTTTAAGGGACGCAGCTTGATGAACCAGAAGTTTAGCCGCCTCATGTTCAACCGTCATTTCCGCGATCGATGCCTGAATCATCTGGAAATCAGCAATGGGACGACCAAATTGAGTTTTTTCCTTGGCATACTGAATACTGGCATCCAGGCAGCCCTGACCAACACCCACCGCTCTGGCCGCGCAACTCAACCTGGTTACATCAAGCATACCCATACAAATTTTAAATCCCTCACCCAATTTCCCCACCAGATTCTCTTTGGGAACTTTAACATCTTCAAAATAAATCTCCCCGGTGGGAGTACAGTGAAGACCCAGTTTGGTATCGATAGCTTTCTGGGTAATGCCCTCACTATGCATATCAACGATAAAAGCGGAAAGGCCCCGGTGCTTTGGTTTGGCCTTAGGATCAGTTACCGCGTACACCACCCCCAAGTCAGCACCGGGAATATTTGAAATCCACATTTTATTGCCATTAATAACAAAACAATCATCTTTTTCGGCCGCCCAGGTTTTCATCGAAGCCACATCAGAACCGGTGTTAGGCTCAGTAATAGCAAAACAGCCAAACAGCTCAGCACTGATCAATCCAGGAATATATTTCTTCTTCTGCTCCTCTGTACCATGTTTCAGCAGAACAGTCTGCAGGCCGTTCATCTGCATATTAAAAGGCAAGCCCCAGGAAGGGCTGACCCGGGCCATTTCCATGGCCATAATGCTGGCCGCCAGATGGCCGACTTCCGTACCACCATATTCTTCCGGGGCCAGACAGCCGAAAAAACCCAGTTCAGCCATCTCCAGAACCAGTTCTTTCCGGAAGTAATGATTCTTCTCATCCTCTTCCATTGTCGGTCGAACCCGCTCTTCGGCAAAGCGACGGGCTGCGTCACGCATCATCTTCTGTTCTTCGGTTAGTGAAAAATCCATCTTTTCCTCCTCAAAATTATCAGAAAACTACTTTAATAATTACCAATACATTAAAACTTAAGTGATAAACCATTGGCTAATCGCAAATCCCATACCAAAAATAACTATCTTCCAGCTCTTTTACCAGGAAATACAACTTCCGGCCCCCGCCAATGATTACAAGACTTCAAACAGATAAAAACTTTTTATCACTGAAAAATTCCAGCTACCTATCTGGTGAAACCTTTCACCAGATAGGTTAATTTTCACCCCACAATGTTGCCATTACCCAAGTTAAGCGATTTAAACAGTCCGAAGTCGCCGGGGACTGGTTCTTAGCGGTATTGGGCGCCGAATGAATCACCAGGACGGTGATTCTCGGCGGACGCCTCGGAGCCGGCCATGGACGGCCGGCGAGAATGAGCGAGAGCCATGCCGGAACAGCCGGACATATTGCGTTAGGACACCCCACAAACCCAGCTATTTATAGCAGTTCAGAAAGTTGAGTTATTCCTAAGTTAAGCGATTAGCTGTTAGCTATCAGCGTTTAGCCTTGAAAAATAAAGGCGTTACGTTAATGAGAAATAACACCCAACGGGTGAAAGTTTGTAAGTAAATATTCGACTTTGTCTATAG
>JAYEKE010000028.1 GCA_034660915.1 Pseudomonadota bacterium | reverse complement strand
CTACGCTTAATCTCAGAAATTACTCTCCTCGATCCAAGGACTCGCTACCCAGTGGCTGGCCAGCCTTCTGGAGCGGGGCTCGCTCCCGCTAGAGTATACGACCTATGCCCGGCCGCACTAAATATTCGACTTTGTCTATAGATTGACAAATTTTTATTATTTCTCACAGAGACACGGAGTCACAGAGGGCAAATGACTGGGGTTCTCTGTGACTTTGTGCCTCTGTGAGAGTATTTTTATCTTTTCTGAAAACGTAGTCGAATGTTTACTTACTAAATATGGTAAGCATTTGACTTTGTTTATAAATTGGTAAATTCTTGCAACTATATCAGTCAATTTTTTTTAATTCTCTCGCAAAACCGCAAAGACCGCGAAGAGTTCAATTTGCTATATCGTCTGTCATTTTTCTTTGCGCTCTTTGCGTCTTGAGTGAGTGAAACGAACGGGCGCGAGACAAAAAAATTACGCTGAATAATTACCAGTTTTTTTATTTTTCACAGAGACACGGAGTCACAGAGGGCAAATGACTGGTTTCTCTATACCTCTGCGAGAGTATTATTGCTTTTTTGAAAACGCGCCCGAATATTTACGCCGCACCTTTACCAGATGCAAGCAGCTAACCGGACACCACTGAAAACAGCTGGAAATCAGATTGTCTTACCAGCGGGCATTTCGGCAATAATTTTCTCTACTTCATCTCCGGAAAGGACTTCCCGCTCCTCCAAAATTCCAGCAAGATGATCGAGAATCGGCCGTTTCTCAGCCAGAGTTTCATGGACCCGCTGGTGGGCCAGGGAAATAATCCGGCTGACTTCCTCATCAATCCGCTCAGCGGTTTCATCGCTGTAATTTCGCTCTTCACTGGTGACATTCCCTAGAAACGGTGAAACAATTTTCTTACCATAGGTTCGAGGGCCCAGCTCATCACTCATGCCAAATTCACAGACCATTTTATGGGCAATTTCCGTGGCCCGCTCCAGATCATTCTGGGCCCCGGTCGAAACATCGCCAAAAGCCAGTTCTTCGGCCACCCGGCCACCGAGCAAAACATCTACCTGGTCCAGCAATTCCAGTTTGGTGGCCAAAAACTTTTCCTTGACCGGCAGTTGCAAGGTATAGCCCAGCGCCCCCACCCCCCGGGGAATAATGGAAACTTTATGGACCGGTTCCCCAGTGGGTACGGTTACAGCTACCAGGGTATGACCTGACTCATGGTAGGCAACCCGGTGTTTCTCATCCTTACTCATGGGGTTTCGTTTTTTCTCCGGACCGGCGATGATCCGCTCGATGGCATCTTCAAAATCCCTGGTGGTTACCGCTGATCGCTGGCGCCGAGCTGCCAGGATAGCGGCTTCATTGGCCACATTGGCCAGATCAGCCCCCACCAGTCCCGGGGTACGCCGGGCAATGAGATGCAAATTCACATCTTCGGCCAGTTCCAAAGCTTTGGTATGAATTTTCAAAATGTCTTCACGGCCCTGTAAATCCGGTTTATCAACCACTATCTGGCGGTCGAAACGTCCGGCTCTGAGCAAAGCTTTATCAAGAATTTCCGGGCGGTTGGTGGCCGCCAGCACCACCACCCCTTTGCTGGTATCAAACCCGTCTATCTCCACCAGCAGCTGATTCAACGTCTGCTCCCGCTCATCGTTGGTACCCATGGCCATTGGGCCACCCCGCTGCCGGCCGATAGCATCCAGTTCATCAATAAAAATAATGCAGGGAGCTTTTTTGCGGGCCTGATCAAAGAGATCACGAACCCGGGACGCCCCCACCCCGACAAACATCTCGATGAATTCCGAGCCACTGATGCTGAAAAAAGGCACCCCAGCTTCGCCGGCAACCGCCTTGGCCAGCAGGGTTTTCCCGGTTCCCGGCGCGCCAACCAGCATTACCCCTTTAGGCATATGGCCTCCCAAGCGCTGGAAGTACTGGGGGTTTTTCAAAAATTCGATCACTTCCTGCAATTCCAGCTCGGCCTGTTCAACCCCGGCCACATCCGTAAAAGTTACCTTGCTCTGTTCACTGGCATGAATCCGGGCTTTATGCTTACCGATATTCAGAAAGTTGCCACCCATGCTGCCCATCCGCCGGGACAAAAACCCCCAGATGGCGAAAATAAACAACATCGGTAAAATCCAGCCAAAGATCAATCTATTCAGCCAATTATCATCATAACGAACCGAATATTTAACCCCGTGTTTATTAAGCTGATCCACCAGGTCATTATCCTTGAGCAATACGGTGGAGAATAATTTCGGCCGTCCCTGATCATCCTGGATTTTCAGGGTACCGGTAATCTTTTTCTCACTGACAACACATTCAGTCACCTGGTTATTGCGCAGGTACTCCTGGAACTGGCTGTAGGGAATAGTCTGACGCTGTACGTCCATGGATGCCTGGAAAAAATAGAAAAAGGCAAACATCAGAACAAAATAGAGGAGAGAAAAATTCCACGGATTCTTCCACGGGGACTGCTCCCGGGGTTTATTGACCTCCATCTCCGGCTCCGGAGGCTTGAGGCGAAAAAGTCTTTTAGGCATAAGTAAAAATCCTGATTATGATCGTGGTCTCAGCGATAAAACGAAAATATCCTGATTAAATTGCCGGTGACAACACAGTCTTCAGAAACGATGCTCATCAGTAACAATCATCACATTTTCGATCCGGCCGCTGTCACTGATGAAGAGGTTGAGGAGAAAACTGACACAACCCATGATCAGGGCCGCGAACACTGCCGAAAAGAAACCATGCACTTCAAAACCCCGGACTACATCTCCGGCCAGCAACACCATGATTCCATTGACCACCAGGGTGAAAAGCCCCAGGGTCAGAATATTGAGTGGTAGAGTCAGGAGAAGCACAATGGGCCGTAAAAAAGCATTCAGCAGACCAATGACAAAAGCGGCCACAAACAGGGAAAGATAACTACCGATCACAATCCCTTTCAATATCCAGGCCGCCACCAACAGCGCCAGGGCATTCACCACCCAGCGGATAATAAAACCACGAACCCGGTTACCATGCAGTGGATCAGTCATAATTACCTCCTTTCACTGATTTAAGATTAGAATTTACTCCCACACCATCGGTATATGTTTCCCGATCAGGCGGGTTAACTACTCACCATACATGTCGGTAATGAGCTTGCGGAGTTGTGCCGCTGATATATTTGACAGTGTATCGATCTTTTTTCTCAACCTTTGCTTACTTATCGTCCGAATTTGGTCGACTGCGATCTCCGCCGGTTTACCGGCACATTTAAGCTGAAACCTGGCTCTCCATTGGGGATGCAGTTTTGAGGTTAAAGGGCATATGACAACGGTTTCCAGATATTTGTTCATTTCGTTCTGACTGATTATGACAACCGGGCGTATCTTTTTTATTTCGCTCCCTATTGTCGGGTTAAGATCGGCATAGTATATTTCATACCTTTTAATATTCAAAATCTTCATCCTCGAGACCATCAAGAAGAGTTGGATCAAAATCAACCCAATCTTCTTTTTCATCAGCCATAGCTTTAAAAGTATCTTCCCAGGAAAGTTTTCTCTCTTTTTTACTCCTCAAAAGCAAGCCCCTCTCTGTTTCTTCAAGCAAAAGATGATTGCTGAAACCATATTTTTGCAGGAGCATCTTGGGTATACGGACTCCTTTGGAATTCCCAATCGGAATCAGCTTAACATCTCTTGTACGCAACTGATTTTCCATAAATAATTCTCCTTACATTTTACCGGGACCTCTTTGTAATAACAATAATTACTTTGCTCTATTATGTCAAGTTTAAAGGTTTTTTGTTCCCTCATTTCAACAACACCCGGATATCACCCTGACGCTGGGTCACTTTATACATATCCAGGCATTCAATCAGCGGAATGATATATTTTCGCGTCAAACCGACCATTTCCTTAAATTTCAGGGTGGTCAATTCCCCATGGCTTTCAAGGTAACTGATCACTTTCTTTTTCAACTGTTCATAATCTCCACTGGGGATATAAATTCCTTCCCTGACCCGGATCAGCTCACCTTCCTTCTCCAGCAGGCGGACCATGGTCCTGACCTCGGCTTCGGTTACTTTAAGCTCACTGATCAAATCACGAAAATCCGGAAACTGCAGGCCGGCCTGACGGTAAATACGCAGGACATTTCCCTTCAACGCTTTCTCATCCGCCTCCAGGCGAATCTGGTGATCGGGAAACCGGATAATATCTTTTTCCAGCACCAGGCGCTGGTCCTTAATTGTTCGTTGTAACACATTGGCAAACAGCAGGGATTTAAGTTGCAGCCGGGACTTCAACTCTTCCTTGAAAATCCCCAACTTCACCGGAAACTGTTGATGATAGGCGGCAACCAGTTCCAGCAGTTTGTCCTGAAGTTCCCGAAATCGCTTGCCGCTGATATAAGCCCGACGTTCGACATCATAGCGAACCACTTTGCCGGTGGCAGACAGCTCATCAAGAACCTGTCGCAAACGTTTATTAGAAAGACTGACCATCCCGGCAATTTCTCGGGCATTTAATCCCTGAAGACCGTGGTTGTCGATCAGAACTTCAATCACCGGCAAAATATCGCCCTGACGTAATATTTCCAATGACGGCAGCAAGCCGGGAAATTCTTTCAGGCGATGTTTGCGGGGATGCGGGTCCAAAACCTGACCGCCACCCATGGTTTCCTGCCAGGCAAAACTTCGCAGAACCAAACGGTCGCCATACATAACCACTGTGGGAGAATCAAGCCGGATCTGAACATAATCTGATTCACCCGGGTTAATGCCTTCACCGGAAAGCACCACCACCGTGGCCATAATAGCGGCACTACCGGCATGGACCATCATTTTGCTTCGAGGTTTCAGGGGATTGGACGCCCCTGGCAGATGACTGTAATACATATCAATCATGGATGTTGTCTGCACGGTACCAGGATGAACCAGAATTTCTCCCCGGACGATCTGCGATTTCTCCAGACCCTGCAGATTGACAGCCGTCCGTTCACCAGCCGCCGCGGTTTCTCTGATGCTGTCATAGGTTTGAATACCACGGACCCGGCTGGCCAGGCCGACCGGCAGCAATTCCACCTGGTCACCAACATTAACCGAACCGGACAGAGTAGTCCCGGTTACCACCGAGCCAAAACCTTTCATCACAAAAGCCCGATCAATGGGCAAGCGAAAAGGGCCGGCAAGCGGCCGGGCAGCAGTTTCGGCCGCCAGCCGCATCAATTCCTGCAATAAATCTTCAATACCTTCACCGGTAACAGCGGAAACCGGCATGATGGGAAGTTCTTCCAGAAAAGTTCCATGCAGATACTTTCTGATATCATCCATAACCAGTTCCCGCCATTCATCATCGACCATATCCATTTTGGTCATGATCACCAGCCCCTGCCGCACCCCCAGCAAACGACAGATATCAAGATGCTCACGGGTCTGGGGCATTACCCCTTCATCGGCGGCAATCACCAGCGCTACCAGGTCGATACCGGCAACACCGGCAACCATGTTTTTAATAAAACGCTCATGGCCGGGAACATCAATAATCCCCAGGGACTGTCCATCGGGAAGGTCCAGATGGGCAAAACCCAGTTCAATGGTTATGCCCCGTTTCTTTTCTT
>JAYEKE010000027.1 GCA_034660915.1 Pseudomonadota bacterium | reverse complement strand
AGCTGGGCCACAACGATCAACGCGCAGACACCAACAAAAACAAGGACGAGAATCCCGCTCTTGTAAACCACCACGGTCTCCGCCGCAAATGCCGGGCTGATGGCCGCCAGAACCAAAAAGATTGTTGCGATAGTCGTTTTCATTTTTAATCCTCCTTTTCCTTTTCGTTCTACCCCTGGGTCATCTCCCGACTGGAGTTCCCCGGCAGAACCTTTTTTGGACATCCTTCTGTCCGTTGAGTTATGAAATGCACAGTAAACCACCTGTCTGATTTCCTCCCTGTCATCACCGTTTACAGGCTTTAAGGCATGATAGAATATCCCCTCTTGACGAAGTCTGCGGATAAGAGGGAGAGACTCTTCATTTGATATAAAGATAATGGTCAAGTTCTGGTTACATTTCTTTAAGAGGGGGATCATTTCCATTGCCGATAACCCGTCGAACTCGCTTCCCAACAGAATGACCCTGGCCTCTTTTTTCAGGACATCACGCAAAACAACATCCACGGAATCCGCTTCGATGACACTGTATTCGCTGCCGCTGAAATACCCGGCGATCCGCCTGCGAGTCTCCTCATCCCTGTCAGCTATAAGAAGAAGCTGCATGGTTCCCCCCTCCGCTTTTTCTAGCAATACCCCGGTAGCCCATCCAATCAGGTTTTGTCGGCCTCTCCATGGGCCGTAACTCTCTCATCGTTCCCTGCCTTCCCAAAAATAGCCACTAGAATGGACCTAAACATTATCATGGCGGGAATCAACTGAAAGGTAATGATAACAGCCATAAATCCGATGAAAATCCATCCGATAAGGCCGAGCCCCTCACCCCCAACGCCAGCGTTGCTCGCGGCAAAAACTGTATTTGCATTCAGGATGGTAACCAATGCGGCGATACGTAGTGTATTTCTCATTGTTCTCACCTCCTTGAATCTCCAAAAGGTTTCAATGTCTCTGCTCTATATTTTTTATACAATATACAGGAAGCATAAACCGTTCCAACAGGAAAATAAATCTCTTACTATTATATAACCTCTTGAATTTACTTGTTTTTATGTTATAATTGGGGAAAAGAGAATTTACTTTATTTCGTCCGGATGTATATGTTTTTTGTACATTGTATCCTCTTATATGGACCGCCGGGAGATATTGAATACCCTAACCCGCTGAAAATTAAAGGTTTATCAGATGTTCTTTGGGAGTATACAAAAAAAGTGCCCCTCATCTGATGAACGTCAATTATTTCCCGGATAACAGGAAATAGATTATCCAAGTTATCGTTAAGGAGGTGTTTGGATGATCACATACAAACAGGTGGGTAACAGGAGGATTGATGTCGCCTCAATTAAAAATTAATTTTGGGGCATTGAAGTGAAAAGCATGCGGGGTTGGAGTCATTTCTTGACAAAGGCGTAATGATTAGTTTTTGCTAAGGATCAGCAACAGACTTTGTCAAAATTTGACCCTGTCGCGCGGGGGGCAACGGCAAAGTTTACTGATTTTATCCAGGTATATTAGGAATTTTAGTAATTTCGTTTTTATAGTTTCGTAAGGTATATTCTTTTTCATTATGCTCTACAATGTAGTAATCCGGCATTAATGGAATCTTGCCGATATTAGTTGCCAGCACATACATTGGTTGCGCCAGGCCGCTGGTGTGGCCACGTATGGCATCACGGATCAACTCCGCCCCTTTTTCCACCGGCGTCCGAAAATGGTCCATCCCCGGAGCCGGTTCGCAATAAAATACATAATAGGGTCGAATACGAGTACGAAGCAATTTCTGGTGCAATTCTTTGAAGGTATCCACGTCATCATTGATCCCCTTCAACAATACCGCCTGATTTCCCACATTAATACCACAGCTCAATAATTCGTAAACCGCTTTTTCGGTTTTTTCGGTAATCTCTTTCGGGTGGTTACATTGGGTATTAAGCCAGACAGGAACTTGGTGAAAACCGCCGACAGCTTTTTTTAATCCAGCTGTAATCCGCTGGGGGAGAACTATCGGCAGCCGGGAGCCGATACGGATCATTTCTACATGCGGAATTTCACGGAGCCTGGCGACCAGGTATTCCAATTTATCATCTGAAAAAAGTAAGGGATCGCCACCCGTAATCAGGACGTCGCGGATTTCCGTATGTTCGCTGATCCAGACAAGTCCATCTTCTACATCAAAACGCAATTCTAAAGTTTTATCAACAACCAATTCTTTGCGAAAGCAGTGGCGACAATAAGTCGCGCAAATGTCGGTAACCGTAAAAGCAATCCGATCATGGTACTGGCGGGCGATACAATCCGGGCGAACTTCAGCGGTGGAGCGATTCTCTTTCCAGACCAGGTAATCTTTCATCCCGTATTTATTAATTTGCTCTTTTAGGGATGGAACTATCTGTCTCCGAATCGGACAAGAGGGATCATCCCGATCCATTAAAGAGGCAAAATAAGGGGTTGCCCCCCACTTGGTGTTTAAAGTATTGATTGCCTCCAGTTCATCTTCAGAGATGTTAATATATTTTTCCAGCTTCGCAACTGTGTTAACTTGATCTTTTATTTGCTCAATCCATTCTTCGGCCATTTATTCCTCTTTCAGTATTGCTGGCAAGGTTAAAAAAACTTCAAGTTACATTTAATTATACGACCATATTGTTTGATAATCTTCCATCTTCTCCCCGATTGCCGCCAGCCTCTTAAGATAATCCAGAATCGGCACATCCTTGTATATGTAGGGAGTTGGTGAAATCTTAACAATATCATCTTCCCAGGGATAGAACTCATAGATTCGTGAGCCATCGGCGGTCAACCCGATCAGATGGCGTTGACGGGTTGAGCGAATATAACTTTTACCCTGTCCCGGAACATTGAAAACGGCCTCGTCGGTACGTTCGATGCCGGGAGAAACTCGAGCTTCTTCGGTTTGCTCCTGGAGCAGGCGGGCAATCGGTACCCGGTAGTCGATGGTTTCTTCTTTGCCCTTGGTATTAAAACTGTAATAGGGATCAACACCAAGCAAACGCAGACGGCGACGTAAAGAAGCAGCCTCGAAACGGCGTGAGACAAAAAATGTGTAGACCAGCTGGTTGTATACCCCGATACCCTGACGTTTGAGCCGCTCAATAGCACCCACAACCTCAGGAGTCAACTCGTAACTGTTCTCAATATGGGTAACTACCACAACTTCACGCTGTCCCGGCCGTCGCAGGGAGCCCAAAAAGGCAGCCAGACGGTCTGTAATTCGCATCGGCATGGTTACCAGGGTCCGGGTTCCGATACGGATACGCTCAACCGTGGGAATGGCGGCGACCATACCGACTATACGTTCGACCAGTTCATCTTCCATGGCCAGCGGATCACCACCGGTTATCAAGACTTCACGAATCGCCGGGTGTTCGGCAATCCATTTAACCGCGGTTTCGATCTTCTTCGGCGATGCCAGGGCGTCAGCCGCCATGGCGTCTTCAATCTCCCAATTACGCTGACAATAGACACAAATTTGCGGGCAGGTATTAAAAGGCTTGAAAATACATATGGCTGGATAACGCCTGGTAATAAGATCGATCGGCGAAGTATCCTCTTCCAGCATGAAATCAAGATCAGAAAAATCACCTTGCGTTTGTCGTGTATTAACTACCTCTTCAACATACTCCGGCGGCGGCAATACCTGAGCTCTGACTGCCGCATCTCTGCGCAAATCAAGATCTTCATCGTCCATCAAGGAAAGATAGTGGGGCGTTACTCCAAACGGGAGACGATGACGCCGGGCCCGATCAACGGCCGCAACTTGCTCCGGGGTCAAAGTCACCAGTTTGCTGAGGGTCTCGGCGTCCTGAACAATATGCTGAATCTGCCAGCGCCAATCCTGCCACTGGGCATCGCTGGCCCCAAAGTATTTTTTTATCTGGTTTTGGCGCTGGTGGCGACGAAGCACGGTATCCGGTTCCAGGCCGTCACTGTAACGCGACATGAAACTCTCAGCCCTGAGCATCATAGCATCTAATTGTTGAGAACGTAAAATCGCCGCTTCGCGTCCTTCAAGATCAGTCTCCCCATGATCGTCTTTGACGAGAGTCTCAGGGCCGGTTTTGTAGCCGCACAACCCTTTAAACAAAAAAATAAGCTCGGCATAAAAAGCCGGTTGTAAATCCTGGCGCTCAACGTTGTGAGTAATATCAAATAGGGCCTGGACTACAGAAAAGCCGCTTTTCTCCTCCGAATGAGGTGAAAAAAAGGTTCGTAAAATGGAGGCGGATCGATTTATCTGATGCGCCAGATCCAGTCGAGCCGAAGATTGTCGACCCAGGGCCTCATTGGCCAGTTCATCAAGCAGAGTTAAAAGATCAGCCCGCCAATTTTCCAGATCATTAGTGCTCTCGTCATCTGAGGCAAACAATTTTGGCACCACATCCCGCAATTGGGAAATATCATAAGAATTCTGCAATGCAATTTTCCTCCATTAATCATTGATTTACCAGAACTTGGCTGCAAACTGAACGTGGTTGAAGATCGCCTTAAGTACTCAAATTTTTTCTATGTTCCCGAGGGGTAACATAGGTACGGTATGCTTCCCACTCTTCAGTTTTTAAAGCCATGTATTGCTCGTACAAGGGACTACCGAGAAAAGATTTTAAAAATTTACTTTTTTCAGCTTCGACAAGGGCTTCAAACATACTTTTGGGGAGGAACTGATTATCCCATAAGTGAGAACTTCTCTTCTTATAATTGCTCCCTATATCAGGTTTGCCGCAAGCTGTTTTTTGTCTGAGTCCTTCCAGTCCCATACCGATCAAAGTCGCCATTTGCAGATATATATTGCCCGCCGGATCCGGGGAGCGAATCTCAAAGCGTTTTTCCTTAGGATCTATTGTATAAGGAACCCTGATCATTGAGCTGCGATTTTTGTAGCCCCAGCCCCTGACCACCGGAGCTTCCCTGCCGGGAATATAAGCTTTATAGGAATTAAAGGTTGCCGCCATAATAATCGACGTTTCCCGGGCATATTTGAGGATCCCGCCAATAAAATATTTTGCGGTTTGGCTGAGATTATTTTCAGCCGCATGGTCGTAAAATACAGGCTTGCCTTCTTTATCCTGAGCGGACAGATGAATGTGGAGAGCGCTTCGATTCTGACCATTGAATGGTTTCGGCATGAAAGTCGCGTGCAAATCATTCTCATATGCGACTCGATGGGCCACGTAGGTAAAAAGAACAGTTCTATCAGCAACACTCAGTGGGTCAAGAGGTGCAAGATTAATTTCATGTTGTGATGGGGTTACCTCATGGTGCATTTTTTCAAAATGAATGCCGCTATTTCCCAGGGTCTGGACAATTTTACGGCGCGTAAACTCCCCTTTATCTTGCGGGCCGGCATAAAAATACCCGGCTTTGTCGCTATGGAGATCAGTACTGAATTCATCGTCGGTCAGTAAAAAGAATTCATGCTCAGGACTGGCAAGAAAAGATAAACCAAATTCTGCTTCGGCTTGATCCAAAACCCTTTCCAATAGTGATCTCGGATCACAAGATGATCTTTCTCCATGCTCCTCACTTATTCTGCCAATCAGAAAACCCAAATTTTCATTCGCGAACTCAATTTTCCGAAAACTTTCTGAAAGGGGAATAATGAGCTTGTCACTGTCATCAACACTTCCCTGGCCCGGAAC
>JAYEKE010000026.1 GCA_034660915.1 Pseudomonadota bacterium | reverse complement strand
GGACGTCCTTTGGCATAAATCAAAGCCCGCTCAATAATATTTTCCAACTCCCTGACATTGCCCGGCCAGGAGTAACTCTGCAGCAGCCGATAAACATCAGCATCAGGATAAAGAGGCAAATGCCGATTCCCGGATGCTGCCTGGTCAATAAAGTATTTTACCAGTAAAGGAATATCATCAAGTCGTTCACACAGTAAAGGCAGAGAGATAAACACGACATTCAGTCGATAGTAAAGGTCTTCCCGGAACCGGCCCTGTTCAACTTCCTGCCGCAGTTTTTTATTGGTGGCCGCGATAATCCGGACATCCGCATAATGGGTTTGTTCACCTCCAACCCGCTGATACTCTCCCGACACCAGAACCCGCAACAATTTTGCCTGGATCGTAAACGGCATTTCCCCAATCTCGTCGAGGAAAAGTGTTCCACCATCGGCAAGGGCGAACTTCCCCCGCTTATCTTTTATCGCTCCGGTAAAGGCCCCACGCACATGACCAAATAATTCACTCTCCAACAAGCCTTCAGTAAGGGCCGCACAGTTAACCGCAACTAACGGTTTATCAGCCCTCAGGCTTAGTGCATGCAGCGAACTTGCAACCAGTTCCTTTCCAGTCCCGGTTTCTCCTTCAATGAGAACAGTGGCGGAAGTCGCCGCCACTTCCTGAATGGTATGAAAAAGCCGCTCCATCTGTGGAGTCCGGCCGATAAAACCTTCCCGACTGAATTGTTTTTGCCATGAAGCCCGCCAGGCCAGATTCTGGTGAAGCAGAGAAATTTTATCCCAGATACGTTCCAGAATTATCTCCAATTCATCAATATTAACCGGTTTAGTCAGGTAATCTTCAGCTCCCTGTTTCATCGCCGTAACGGCATCATCAACGCTTCCCTGGCCGGTGATCATCACTACATTGAGAGAAGGTGTCTTGTTTTTTGCCTGCTGCAACAATTCCAGTCCACTCATATCAGGCATCTTTAAATCTGTAAGCATGATATCAATTCCACCGGCCTGCAGTCGTTCAAGCGCTTTCCTGGGGTTACTGAGTCCTTCTGCCGGGTAGCCATCATGCTGAAGCAGGGAAACCAGACCGGCTACCGCCCGGGGTTCATCATCCACAACCAAAATTCTTGGTTTATCCATCTGCTGACAACTCCGTCTGAGGAAGCTTAATCTTGAAAGCGGAGCCGTTTTCATCACTCACAAAAGAGATGTCTCCGCCATGGGCTTCGATAATATCCCGACACAGATGCAGTCCAACACCTGTTCCGGTGGATTTGGTTGTGTAAAATAAATTAAATATTTTCAATTGTTCCGCATAAGGAATCCCCGGTCCATTATCAATAAAATCAATAATCACCTGGTTGTTCTCCCTGACAACCATAATACCTAGCCTGCCATTTTCCTGCCCTGCCAAGGCTTCGATACCATTTTTTACCAGGTTTACAAATACCTGTTTCAGTTTGTCCCAATCTCCCCGCATCAGATTATGCGACATCGATAACGACAGATCAACAACTACCTTTTCGCGGTCAGCTTCCGGCTTCAGCAGGCTGACAACTTCCGACAGCAGTGCATTGATATCCACTGTTGTCAGTGAAAGTTCCCGGGATTTTTTCATCAGCAGAAAATCACTGGCCAACAGGTTCAAACGTTGATTCTCTAATCTGACAACCTCTATGATTCCATTGACTTCCTGCTGAGCATCTTCCGGTAACTCCTGCATCACCCTTTTCAATAACATCATCTGAATTTCGATGGAATTAAGCGGATTACGAATTTCATGGGTAAGTTCAGCCGCATATTCACCCATGGCGGCCAATCCCTTCAGACGTGAAATTTCTGAAAACAAACCAACATTTTCCGTAATATCCCTAAACATAACCATGCAGGCTTCAATCTTGGATCCCGGTTCCAAAATGGGATAAAAAGAAAGCTCAAAAACATGATTTCGGCCATCGGTATCCAAAAGACTGAAATTGGTTTTTTCACTTTCTCCAGCCGCAAACACCTTATCCAACCGGCAAAAAGGACAAGGTTCCGTCTGGTCAAAAATCATCCGATGACACTGGTTCCCGATAATTGCTGAGTTCTCCTTATCAACCCGGCGACTGGCAGCCTGGTTCATACAGACTATCTGGTAGCGTCTATTGATGATATAGATGGAATCCGCAATACTGTCGAGAACCTTTTGCAACAGCGGATAATTCCAGCGATTCCGGGAGTCATCAATCATAACAATTACCGGGTAAGCCGTTAGAAAAAATGAACGTATCAAAAAAATCAAGGAGATAAAAAATTATCACCATTCGGAATAAAAAGCAAGACAGGGGAATTCCGGGGACAGTATATTGGAATTCCGGGAATTCCGGGGACAGTATATTGAATTATCTGATACTTATCTATTCTATCCCCCCTGCATTGAAATTGACGCGGCAGTAAATTCTGTTATACTTACAGATAGATGACGGAGATAGTAACTACCGGATAGTTATATATCCTGTCCCCGGAACTATCCGCAGATCACGTTATACTACAGGTAGGAATTCAGTAAACAATCGTTTGAACAAGGGAAGGCTATGGATTACAAAAAACTACGGAAAGAAATGATAGAAAGACAGCTCATTTCCAGAGGGATTTCTGACCCCCGGGTCCTGAGAGCCATGGAAAATGTTGAACGACATCGCTTTGTCCCTCCCGGAATGCACGGCGATGCCTACCATGACCATCCTCTGCCAATCGGCAAAGGCCAGACTATTTCCCAACCATACATGGTTGCGGCCATGACTGAACAGCTAGACCTTATCAGCCCCGGCAAAAAAGTGCTGGAAATCGGGACCGGCTCCGGTTACCAGACAGCAGTACTGGCCGAACTGGCTGACGAAGTGGTTTCGATGGAAATTCACCAGAATCTGGCGGACAACGCGGCAAAAATACTAAAGGAGATTGGTTATGATAACATCCACATCATTGTTGGTGATGGAAGCCTTGGCTACCCTCCCAAAGCCCCTTATGATGCCATCATCGTCACCGCCGGGGCCCCCCATACTCCGAAAGCACTTACCGAGCAACTGGTTGAAAACGGCCGGTTGGTCATCCCTGTAGGACCTCTCGGCTACCAGATGCTCACCGTAATCAAAAAAATGGATAACAAGCTGGAAACCAGTGAGCTATTCCTCTGCTCCTTTGTTCCGCTAACCGGGGAAGACGGCTGGCAAAAAAGTAAATAGTGCTCATCCTTAAAAGCCGTATTTCCAAATGGGCACTGAATACTTGCCAAAAAAAAAGCCATGCACCCCAAATACGAATATGCATGGCTTAAAAAACAGTTAAAAAACTGAAGTGGTACTACTCACCAAAAATTTTATTCAACTTCTCCTGCATGGTTTCAGCGGTAAAAGGTTTGACAATATAATTACTGACCCCGGCCTTGACTGCCTCAATAATATTTTCCTTGAGTGCTTCCGCGGTTACCATCAACACCGGCAGATCTTTCAGATCTTCATCACCCCTGATGGCTTTCAACAACTCCAACCCTGACATTTTTGGCATATTCCAGTCAGTAACTATCAAATCAAAGGGTTCGGACTGAATCTTGGGCCAGGCCGTAACCCCATCATCAGCTTCCTGTACATTAGTAAAGCCAAGCTGACGGAGAATATTTTTAATAATCCGGCGCATAGTCGAAAAATCATCAACAACCAGAATTTTCATATCAAGATTCATGATTTCATTCCTTTGTTATTTTTCGTCAAACGAGCCTGCCTGGTCTTATTTTTCAAATGAATGATGGCTTTGGTGCGCATCTGGCAAACCCTTGATTCCGAAACTTCCAGAATCAGCCCAATTTCCTTCAGGTTCAGGTCTTCAAAATAGTAAAGTGATAAAACCAGGCGTTCACGTTCCGGCAGCTGATCGATAGCCTCAACCAGAAAATTATGCATTTCCTTGTCTTTAAACAAATCAAATGGGTCATCTCCATCCAATAAACGGACAAACTCATAGGGATCTCGAAGCTCCTCGCCATTTTCGAAATGCATATCTTCAAAATTGACCAGCGATATGCCCTTCGCCTTACCCAACAGTTTATAAAACTCTTCCAGGGAGATATTAAGTGCCCCGGCCATTTCCCCATCTTCCGCCGGCCGGCCCAACTTCTGTTCCAGGTAATTGTAAGTATTTTCCAGCAGGTTGCTGTCGCTTCTCAGACTACGAGAAGCCCAGTCCTGAGCTCGCAATTCATCGAGAATCGCCCCCCTGACCCGGATTTCAGCATAGGTTTTAAACTTGATTTTACGGGAAGAATCAAATTTGGAAATGGCATCTATCAGACCGATAACACCACTGTTAATCAAATCATTGAGATCAACATTGTCCGGCAAACGGGAAGAAATACGTTGAGCAATCCGCTGAATGAGAGGCAGGTACTCTAAAACAAGCGCCTCAGCACCCTGCTCACGCAGGGCACCTGTTTCACTCTCGAGCAAACTCTCCATGAAGTAATCTCCGCCAGAAAAACTGCAGACCACCGGTTTGTTTTTTAACCGGCGTCCGCTCCAACTCCCGGGCAACCAGCAAAAACTGTTTACTGGACTCGGCTTCGGGATTCATGTCCACTACTGCCCGTTGTCGACGTACTGCCTCGGGAATAGCTTTATCAAACGGTATATATCCCAAAAAATCCACGGAGATGTCAAGGAATTTTTCACAAACCAGATTAAGTTTATTAAATACCTGTTCGGCTTCCTTCAGATTCTGCACAGAATTCAACAACAGTTGAAATTGCTGTTCACCAAACCGGTTATGTAGAACTTTAATCAGCGCATAGGCATCGGTCATGGAGGTGGGCTCCGGGGTTACCACCACAACGGAGGTATGAGCTGCCACCAGAAAACTGGTAACCATTTCAGAAATTCCAGCTGCCGTATCTATGATAAGATAATCAAACCGGCCATCAAACATTTCCATTTGATCCAACAGGATTCGCTGTTCCTGAGTACCCATATGGGTGACTTCCTGGATACCGGAAGAAGCTGGAATTACCTTGATTCCTTTAGGTCCGTCAATAACAATATCCGCCAGGTCTTTTTCACCGGAAAGTACATGAGAAAGATTATGTTGAGGAGCAAAACCTAACAGTACATCAAGGTTGGCCAGGCCCAGATCCGCATCAAGAATCATGACTTTCCGGCCGGAATCAGCCAGAACGCAAGCCAGATTAGCCACTACATTAGTCTTCCCAACCCCTCCCTTGCCACTGGCTACCGCAATAACCCGGGTTTGACGCCCTTTATCCTTTAATGATGCTGCCTGATCCATTCTCACCTCTAAGCTGAGAGGCTTCAGCCTCCAGCGTTCAGTTTTAACTTAAGTTAAGCAGTTAGCTCTTAGCATTTAGCCAAGCAAAATTATGGTTTTACGTTAATAATGCACAACACCCAGCAGGTAACTGTATCCTAAGTTAAGCGATTAGCTGTTAGCTATCAGCGTTTAACCTTGAAAAATAAAGGCGTTACGTTGTACAAAGTACAAGGTAAAAACCTTAAACCCTACACCTTACACCTTAAACCTTTTTTTATTATTTCTCACAGAGACACGGAGTCACAGAGGGCAAATGACTCGGGTTCTCTGTGACTTTGTGCCTCTGTGAGAGTATTTTTATCTTTTCTGAAAACGT
>JAYEKE010000025.1 GCA_034660915.1 Pseudomonadota bacterium | reverse complement strand
TCTTCGGGATATTTGGCTGACTGGGTCGGTTTCGGGCGAATCGGGGTGATCAGGTTAAACCACCCTTCGCGGCAGTTGAACATCTCACCGCCGTTTTCGACTCTGACTTCACCGTCGCGAATACCGGGGGAAACCTTGACCTTACAGACCATTTTGCCGTATTGGTTGAAGACCTGCACCACGTCGCCGTCGGCAATGCCGCGCCGTTTGGCATCCGCGGTTGCCATCATGATGTACACTTCACCACGCTGCAGGCGGAGCAGAACATCAACATCCCGGAAGGTGGAATGGGTGCCCCAGCGTCCATGAGCGGAGTTAAATTTCAGCGGGGCCGGGGTTTTGCCGTCCGGCAGCAGGTCATGTTCCGGTTCTTGGTAGATGGGTAACTCATTGCTTGAAGCCAGGAAATAGGAGTGGTCAATGTAGAACTGCTGGCGGCCGGTCAGGGTTTTCGGGCCGATCATGCCAAGGAATTTTTTGGCATAGAGCTTGGGCATTTTAACCCCGGGAGCGACCTCGATCTTCTCACTGGCAAGTTTACCGCCGCCCGGCCAGGGGAGTTTCTGCTCCACGTTTTCAGCAAAGGGTACCAGCGGTCGTTTGTATTGAGCCGCCGGGAAAGGTATGGGAGCCTCTTTAATAAGTTCGATAATGCCGTCCAGGTAGCCGGAAACATCCCCGGGAAAGAGTTTTCCTTCGATCAGTTTCTGCATTTCGGGGGCGAAAGCGGCCTTGTTCTGCCGATACTCATCCGGATTGGGATACATCATCGGGCTTTTTTCAAGGATGAATTTTACCGCTTTAAGGTCAGTGTCAAGTTTGCCGCCGGCGCTGAATTTATCGTACAGGGTGGTAAAATCAATGGTCTGTTTCTTCTCCTGGTCATTCCATTTGCCGTTCCATTGACCGCCGGCCACCAGTTTCTTGGCCTCATTCTGTAAGCGTTGGGTCAGATCCTTGAAAATGTCAAAGTCGGTCCGGGCTTCATATAAAGGTTTGATGCAGGCGCCCTGGGCCTGGAGATAGGGGTGCATGGGCGTGGTTTCAACATCGAATTTTTCATACCAGGTGGCGGCCGGCAGGATAACGTCAGCATACATGCCGGTCGAGGTGACGCGAAAATCGATATTGACCACCAGTTCCAGCAGTTTTTCATCGGCAAACCACTCTTTGGTACGGTGGCCGCTCTTGCCCTGGTTGAGGAAATTAGCCCGCCAGATGATCATCGCTTTGGGTCTTTTCGGTGGTTTGGGATAAACCGGCATCCATTTTTTAGCCAGGGATTTAATCAGCAGATAGTAGTTGTAGGCCCAGCCAGCGGCGGGATCAGCGCTGACCGAAACCCCGTTGGGCAACTTGGTGATGGCGCCTTTTTCGATGGCGGTGACCAGTTCGGGAAAGTTTTTCCCCAGCCGCCAGAGCTGGGCGTCGTAGTGGGACCAGACAAACAGGGTGCCGTTTTGGGGTCTGGCTTTCAAGATCATGCCGTATTTGCCCAGGCCGCTGAGCCAGACTTTGTATTGGCCGGTGTACTGGTTGAAACCGCCGCCTCCGACCCCGATATTGCCGGTCAAGGCCTGTAAAAGAATCATCGAGCGGTTGTTGATGTCGTTATGGAACCAGTGGTTGGTGCCGCCCCCTTCAACGATCATTGCCGGCTTGATGGTGTGCAGGTCAGAGGCCAGTTTTTTCAGGGTCTGGGTGCCGATACTGGTGATCTGGGTCACTTTTTCGGGTGTATAGATTTTGACCTCTTCCTGGAGGCGGGTGAAAACTGTCTGGACATCTACTTTATTGCCGTTGCCAAGGGTAACATTGCCGGAAAAATCAAGGGCCGGGTCGAGATTAAAGGCCTTGAGATCAAGGGTGTCGCGCTGGTCCCCCAGGGTGCCGGGCGCCAGGATCGGCTGGTTACTTTTCTGATCCCAGATGTAGAGTTTAAAAGGGCTGCCGTCGGCCACCATATCTGATTCGCGCAGGAACTTTTTATTGTCGGAGCGAACCAGGAAGGGTAGGTCGGTGAAAGTCTTGATATACTCTTTGTCATACCATCTATTATCCAGTAAAATTTTGATCAGGCCCATAACCAGGGCGGCGTCGGTGCCCGGTTTTGGTGAGATGAATTGATCTACCATCCGGGCGGTGGCGTTGTAGTCGGTGAAAATACCGACTACTTTAGCGCCCCGGTAGCGGGCTTCGGACAGCAGATGGGCGGCAGCCATGCGCGATTCGGCGACATTGGCCCCCCAGAAAATCAAAAGTTTGGCATTGATCCAGTCAGCCTCTTCACATTCATCGGTCTGAAAAGCCCAGGTTATCGGTTCGCCCGGGGGCAGGTCGCAATACCAGTCGTAGAAACTCAAAGGTCCGGCGGCGCCCATTAATTTGCAGAGCCGGTAGCCGGCCCCGGCCGAAACGTAGTTGAATGCCGGGATTGGAGAGAAAAAGGCGATGGCGTCGGAGCCATCTTTACGGGCGATGTCGGTCATCCCGGTGGTAATCAGGTTCATGGCCTCATCCCAGGTGGCCCGGCGGAATTTGCCTTCACCCCGTTTACCGACCCGGATCAAAGGATGTTTCAGCCGTACCGGGCTGTTGATATATTTCAGGTAGCTGGCTCCCCGCAGGCAACCCCGGGGATTATACGAGGCGCCCAGGACCGGGTCGAAACGATCATAATCGCCGGCCGGTTCATTGGCGACGATATACTTGTCCCCTTTGACAAAAGCTTTCCAGCCGCAGGCCTGGGTGCAGTTGCCGGCGCAGCTGGTTCTGACGATTTTGTCGAAAGCAAAAACCTGGCGATAGGCCTCTTCCCCGGCTTCATGAAGTCGCTTGCCGACGAATTCCCCCTTTTTCAGTTTACCGCTGCAGGCGGCCAGGGAGGGGAGGAGGGCCACGGTGGCCGTGCCGGCCGCCATGGTCCCGAGAAAGTGTCGTCTGGTAATTTTTTTGTCGGTCATAATTCACTCCTTTTGTGGTGGACGCTGGTAGTATTTTTTATAAAGTATAATCTATCAGAGTGAGCTGTGTTCCTATTGGATTGGCATGTGCAGGGTTAAAATAAAAAAGTATTTAATGTCAGGTCAGAAGTGTTCGAGATTTTTTTGATAAACAATGATGACATGCTCTTTTTTCAGCTGGCCCATAAATGCTTTAAAGAGCTCTTGCTGTTTTTGACTCGTCAATTGCTCTTTGGCCAGTTTTGGACTGAGCTTCGGGTTGGTTTTTTGATAGGTTTTGATTTCTTCCTTGGAACAATGTACCTGGTTGGATATTTTGTCGGTAAGCAACCGGCGCAGGATAATAGTTTCTTTTTCCCGCTGGTTGAGACTTCTATGTTTTTGGAGCTCTTCCAGCTTAAAGTAGTCATGCTCCTTTGCGTACTGTAAGAGAATAGTTCGATCGATCAAGTGTTCAAGTAATTTTTTCCTGGCTTCAGCAGTATCCGGCCGGAATCTGGGGTCGTTATCAAAGAGTTCCAGATAATTTTGAAAGTCATTGCTGGTAATTTGCTGACCATCGATGGTGGCCAGGGCTTGCTGCTCCTCGGCTGACGTTGGTTTTGGCAGCCAAAGGGTGATTGTCAGCAACAGGGTAAAAATACAGATGACGCCTTGCTTCATGGAGATAAACCCCCGGAGGAGGGGGTGGCGGAGGTATGCCAATACCTCCGCCACCAAGGTTATAGTTTTTGTTTAATGGACTTCATCATACGGTGCCGCTGACGGCAGTTTGAATTTAATTGTCTGTTTTTTTAATTCGCCCAAATCCTTCTTGTTGCGTGCTTTGTAGGCTTCGAAGACCGGATGTGGCGGATACTTGGTACCCAGGTAGTGATCCTTGTTATTGTAGCGTTCCATCCAGATAGCCAACTGAGCTTTAGTCAAGAGACCATGGTTGACGGCTGCTTCAATATTGGCTTTAATCTTTTCCCAGTAGTCGGGGATGAGCTTGTAGAGAACCGGCGTGCGGTTTTTCTCGGTGCCGATACCCCACTCATTGCCGGGGATGTCATAGATTTTATAGGTCATGAATTTGGTCGGGCTGTTGTTATCCACAATCGCCTGGGCTTCTTGATCACCATGATTAGCACCGTATTCGATCATCTCCATCAGGTTGTGCTGGAGTTCCCAAAGTCCGTGCCAGTTGGTGTAATCGGCACCCATCATCTCTGATCCGTGGCGGTACCGGCGGCCCTCATGATGCCAGGAATCATACATCAGATGCTCTGGTTTTTCATCCCAGCCGTTGATGAAATCTTTGGAGTAGAATTTTCCATTGAGCTCGATACGATCGACAATGCCGCTCTTGGTGTATTTCTTGTTCCAGTAGACAAAGGCTCGACGTATTTCATTATACTGGAGATTGTTCAAGTCAGCTTGTAATAAATACATCTCCACAAAACCCTGGCCGTGACAGTTGAGACAGACACCGGCCATCCGTTTACGTTTGGCCTGCCAGTCGCCCAGTTTTTCATCAAACCAGACCGTGCGGTAACTCCAGGGGGCCTGCGATTCCCAGGCCAGGCGGGCACTGACGTTATGAGTGCCTCTGACCCCGGGTACGGCATCCATATGACAGGTGGTGCAGACCGGAACTTCGATAGGGATCGGTTTTTCATCCGAGCTCTTGTAACCCATATCCACCTGGCCCTGGACCTCCGCCTTGAAGATATTGCCGTGTTTTGACTCAATATAGAGCTCAATGTGGGGATGATCGGGACCCACATGGCATTCACCGCAGGTTTCCGGCTGCCGGGCGACGGCGACGGAAAAGCTGTGTTTGGCGTGGCAGGCGTCACATTCGCCGACACTGCCGTCCGGCCACATATTGGTAATCTGGTGGCATTCTTCACAGCCGTGATGGGTGCCGACGATGGGCTCGAAAACCGCCCGGTCAGCATTAGCGTAGAGCCAGAAGGGAAAGGCATGTTTGCTTTCGGTAAACTCCTGGACCTCTTCCTTGTGGCACTTGGCACAGTCTTTTGGGGTGGGGAATTGGGCGACGAGAATGTTTGACTCCGGACAGGTGAAGGCGTCAAAATCACCCTTTTCCGCCGTATGACACTGGGTACAGTCGATGCCCTTGGCGGCGTGCTCGCTGTTTTCCCACTGTTCGATCATCTTGGGGGCCACCCCTTTACGTTTATGACATTCCAGGCAGGGTTTGCTGGCGTCACTTACATGAACTTTATGGGTTTCCAGCCCCATTTTACTGGCGAAGCGGTCCGATTCATGGCGGGCCACCAGGAAAAGGGCGGCCATAAAGAAAATGCACATGATGAAAACCAGCCATTTTTTTGCTTTCACATCCATGGTTTTTTCTCCTTATCTCAGTAATTTTAAATTTTCTTGATCGTTATTTCTTTAAGGTATGGCTTCGATAATCATCAATGAAGTGACGATGACCATGCCGATGATGCCGATAATGACCGGCAGGGCTTTACTTTTGGCGGTTTTGGCGATCCAGCTGTCGATAAAAGGCCAGAAAATGAAGATGCCGACGACAACCATGGGAAAAAAGATGCCCACCGCTTCCGGGGTCATTTTGATCCACTTGTACATGGGGAAAAAGTACCACTCCGGTTTGATATGTTCCGGCGTGATCAGGGGATTGGCCTTTTCGGTCATTTCCACCGGCAGAACAATGGCCAGGATGGTGCAGAGAAAGA
>JAYEKE010000024.1:9975-20645 GCA_034660915.1 Pseudomonadota bacterium | reverse complement strand
TGATTCACGGCGGACAATCGGGGACATTGCTTTAGCGCGCCTCACAAGCCGGCCTGTCTGCGTGCGGCACGCACAGGCAGGCCATGGACGGCCGGCGAGAATGAGCGAGAGCCATGCCGGAACATCCTGACACCTTAATTTGGGTTGCGGGCGTGGCCCGCTTTAGATCGAAAATCGACGTACTTCGCTCTCTTCGAAGGGGACAGAGCTAAAGATCTGTCCCCAATCCCAGTAAGTTAATGGATTTTTTTCGTCTGGCTGTCAGCAGGAGGGCGTAAGACTTGAATCTGAAAAAATTATTTTTGCGTGAACCCTAAGCACCAAAAGTACCGAAATCAGCTCTGCTTATACGCTTTTATTTGTTTTTGATCCAGCGCGGGTTGGAAAGATTATATTGTTTAACCTTGTAGTTCATAACCCGCTTACTGATTCCCAACATCTCAGCAGCATCTTTTTGTATCCAGTTACACATTTTTAAGGTTTCAACTACCAGTGATTTTTCCATATCTTTGAGCAGGATGCCTGAAGGCGGGATCTTTACAGCCGGAGCATCGTCACTGGACGCTTCCATATCCTCCATAAAAAACAGGTCATCCCGTTTAATTTCACTGCCCTCACACATCAGCACCGCCCGTTCCAGACAATTTTCCAGTTCACGAACATTTCCCGGCCATTGATAGCGTTTGAGCAGCGACATGGCCCCGGGAGAAATCAAACGAACATTTTTCTTTAAATCACCGGCAAATTTTTTCAGGAAATAGTCAGCCAGCAGAGTGATATCCTCTTTCCGCTCCCGTAAAGCCGGAATCCTGATGGTAATAACATTCAAACGAAAATAAAGGTCTTCGCGAAACGCCTTATTCTGGACTTCCTGAAGCAGGTCTTTATTGGTGGCCGAGAGAATGCGAACGTCTACTTTAATCGTTCTACCCCCGCCAAGACGCTCAAACTCCTTTTCTTGAATGACGCGTAACACCTTAGCCTGAGTACTGAGACTCATATCGCCGATCTCATCCAGAAACAGAGTGCCTCGATGAGCCTGTTCAAACCGTCCGATACGCTGTTTCACTGCCCCAGTATAGGCTCCTTTTTCATGGCCGAACAATTCACTCTCCAGTAAATTATCATGCAATGCCGCACAATTAACTTTAACAAAACTATTATTGGAACGCTGACTGGAATAATGGATGGCACCGGCCACCAACTCTTTACCAGTCCCGGTCTCTCCAGTTATCAAGATACTGGCATTACTGCAGGAAACCTTTTTTAAAGTAGCAAAAACTTTTTTGATACTGGGGCTTTCACCAATAAAGTTATCAAAATGATAAATAATATTTCGCTCGCCGCGGAGATAGGTAAGTTCATGTTCATAATGACGCATTTTCAGCCCATTAACTACCCGCAATTGCATTTCCTCGATGGAAAAAGGTTTCTCCAGGTAATCACAGGCCCCAAATTTCATTGCTTCCACGGCACTTTCAACCGTACCGTAACCCGTCATCACCACTACCACGGTGGAAGGATTCAGCTTTTTTGCCTCTTTAAGAACATCAATCCCCCCGATTTTTGGCATTTTTATATCAGTAATCACGATGTCATAATTATTTTGACCTAACTTTCCAATGGCCACCCCTCCATCTTCTGCCTGGTCAACAATAAAGCCTTCTGCCAGAAAAACTGCAGCCAGGCTTTCCCTTAATGAAATGTTATCATCTACAATCAGTATCCTGCCACTGATCATGGTTCACATCCTCTTCGCTGAAAAAGGGAACAAACAGCCGGAAGCCACCATTTGGCTACCCGACGCTGTCCCAGTCTGAAAAACACACCATAATATTTGAGGCTACCTTGAATAATAAGAATAAAAGCTCTGGCAGGAAGGATGATCCGTTATAGCAATCCCCAACCACCAGCTTTTTTTAACCTCAAAAGCTGTTTCGTCGAGATTACGATAAAACTTTACCTCTAGTTGCAAAAATGTAAAGGAAGGCTATGTTATTCCCATTCAATAGTTCCAGGAGGTTTGGAGGAAATATCATAAACGACCCGATTAACACCATGTACTTCATTAATAATCCGGTTTGACAAACGCCCCAGTAAATCATGTGGTAAGCGGGCCCAATCAGCCGTCATTCCATCAACACTGGTAATTGCCCTGATGGCGATCACTTTTTCATAGGTCCTTTCATCACCCATCACCCCCACTGTTTTAACTGGCACCAAGACAGCAAAAGCCTGCCATATCTCATCATATAAGCCGGCCCTGGTTATTTCTTCCAAAACTATGCTGTCAGCCTCACGAAGAATTTCCAGACGCTCAGGAGTTACAGCACCAATAATACGGATTGCCAATCCAGGACCAGGAAAAGGCTGCCGCTTAATCATCTGTTCCGGCAATCCGAGTTCCCAACCAACCTCACGTCCCTCATCTTTGAACAGCTCACGCAATGGTTCAATCAACTCCATGTGCATACGTTCCGGCAGCCCACCAACATTATGGTGGCTTTTAATGACGGCTGAAGGCCCTTTAAAGGATACACTTTCGATGACATCCGGATAGAGCGTTCCCTGAGCCAAAAAGCGAATTTTTCCCAGTTTGCCGGCCTCCTCTTCAAAAACGCGGATAAATTCATTGCCGATAATTTTCCTTTTGGCCTCTGGGTCCATCACCCCGTCAAGCCGGCTTAAAAACCGCTCACTGGCATCGACATAGGACAAATTCAGCTTTAGCTTTTCACCAAAAAGCTGTTGGACTTCCTCTGCCTCATCTTTGCGCAACACCCCGTTATTAACAAAAACACAGATCAGCTGGTCACCGATAGCACGGTGCAGGAGCATGGCAACCACTGAAGAATCAACCCCGCCGCTCAACCCGCAGATAACCTTTTCATCTCCAACCAGGTTTCTTATATCCTCAACATTGCGATCAATAAAAGATTTCATTGTCCACAATCCATGGCAGCCGCAGACAGAAAATGTAAAATTTTTCAAAATCTGCCGCCCACTGGGGGTATGAACCACTTCCGGGTGAAACTGCACGCCCCAGAAACGTCTGGCAGGATCAGAGATGGCAGCCACAGGTGCATTGTCTGTCCTGGCAATAGCGTGAAAACCTGATGGCAAACCGGTAACTTTATCCCCATGACTCATCCAGACCGGCTGTGGAAAATCCAATCCAGCCAGCAGGGCATCCGGATGGCCAGTTGATGTCATCTCTGCCTGACCGAATTCCCGCTCCCTGGTTTTTTCCACTTTTCCACCCAGTTGAACCACCATTTCCTGCATGCCGTAACAGATGCCCAGAACCGGGATGTTCAACTCCAGGATGGCCGCTTCAAGATGCGGAGCTTTATCACCATAGGTACTTGATGGCCCACCGGAAAGGACAATCCCTGCGGGAGCGAAGGTTTTGACCTGATCGGCAGTCATATTATAAGGATAAATCTCACAATATACTTTGCTTTCACGAACCCTTCGGGCAATAAGCTGGGTATACTGGGAACCAAAGTCTAAAATGAGAATTTTTTCAGCATGAATGTCTGGCTTCATTTTCCTACCTCGGAAATGTCAGAATAACTGCTATTCTAAACGATAGTTGGGAGCTTCTTTGGTAATAATCACATCATGGACGTGACTTTCCCGCAGCCCCGCCTGGGAGATGCGAACCATCCGGGCTGAAGTCCGCAATTGTTCAATATCCCGACAACCCACATAGCCCATTCCAGCCCGCAGGCCGCCGATCAACTGGTAAATACTTGAAGAAAGCGGACCCTTGTATGGCACCCGACCTTCAATACCTTCGGGAACCAGCTTGGAAACATCAATATCCTGCTGGAAATAACGGTCCTTGCTCCCTGATTTCATCGCCCCCAAAGACCCCATCCCCCGATACATTTTGTAGCTGCGTCCCTGGTAGAGAATCGTTTCACCAGGGCTTTCCTCCGTTCCGGCAAAAAGAGAGCCAATCATTATTGAATGGGCACCAGAAGCCAGCGCTTTGACAATGTCACCGGAAAACTTCACCCCGCCATCGGCAATCAGAGGGATACCTTCCCGGTCCGCTACCACCTTGCAGTCCTGCAACGCACTCACCTGGGGCACGCCAACACCGGCAACCACCCGGGTGGTGCAGATAGAACCAGGGCCAATGCCGATTTTCACCGCATCCGCCCCGGATTTAATCAATCTTTCCGTAGCTTCGGGGGTCGCCACATTACCGACAATAAGCTGACAGGAAAAATTCTTCTTAGTATCATAAGCGGCCTCAATGACTCCCTTACTGTGTCCATGGGCCGTATCAATCACAATCACATCCGCCCCGGCAGCCAACAGGGCAGCAATCCGCTCTTCCCGATCCGGAGAAACTCCCACTGCTGCTCCAACCCGTAATCTTCCAAGACTGTCCTTGCAGGAATCGGGATACTTGCGGGTTTTTTCAATATCTTTAATGGTAATCAATCCCTGCAGACGACCCCGGTCGTCAACAACCAGCAATTTTTCAATCCGATTTTCATGCAGCAGAACCTTGGATTCTTCCATACTGGTGCCAACCGGCACGGTCACCAATTTATCCTTGGTCATGACATCTCTCAGGAAACGTTCCATCTTCGTTTCAAAACGCAGGTCCCGATTGGTAACAATTCCCACCAGTTTTTCCCCGTCAACGATGGGCACCCCGGAAATACGATACTTCTTCATGATCTCCAGCACCTCATGCACCTTTTGATCCGGATGCATAGTTATGGGGTCGACAATCATACCACTTTCTGATTTCTTGACCTTGTCAACCTCCAATGCCTGGGATTTTATCGACATATTCTTATGAATGATGCCTAGACCACCCTCCCTGGCCATACAGATGGCCGTCTGGGATTCGGTAACCGTATCCATCGCCGCACTCAGCAGGGGGATATTCAACTTGATTTCCCTGGTCAACCAGGTTGTCACATCCGTATCAAGGGGCAGAATCTCAGAATAGCTAGGCTGCAATAAAACATCATCAAATGTCAATGACAGGGGAATTTTTGCTTCACTCATGGATTACTCCTGTGATCTTTCTTAATTTTAATGGAGGGATAAAAATGACTTCAGAAGAATAGGATTTTTATGGCAACAATAAATATCGTTCAGTCTTCAACGGCCAGAAACTTTTCGGCCAAGGCGACTTCCTGTCGACTGCCAATATAAATGGGACAACGTTGATCAAGATGTTTCGGAATCGCATCGAGAACGGGCATGGTTCCGGTACTGGCGGCACCACCAGCGTTCTCGATGAGAAAGGCCATGGGGTTAAGTTCGAAAGGCAACCGCAGCTTACCATCCGGGCTGCCGGAAAGCGCCGGATACATGAAAATTCCCGATCCCTTCAGCAGGATCTGGTTAATATCCGGGACAAAGCCACCGCTATAACGCAATTTATAACCATTTTCTTCCAGATAACTGACAAATTTCCGCTGATTGGGCAAATATTGCTGCCGCAGCCCCCCCGGACTATAGATATTTCCATAATCCTTCAGGATAATATTCTCCCGGGTCAGGCTATATTCTCCCAGGCTGTTGAGGGTAAACTCATATACCCCTTCACCTACTGAATAAACCAGCGTTGTCCGTGGTCCATAAAGAACATACATTGCCCCCTTTTGGTTGCGACCAGCCTGAAGAGGATTATCTCCGGAATAGATGGAAACAAGGGTCCCCACCGCCAGGTTTACATCCACCAGAGATGATCCATCCAGCGGATCGTAACAAACAGAATACTGCCTCAGTTTTCCTTTTCGCTCAAAAATGATAATATCGCTTTGTTCTTCAGATATAATTTTCGCGACCCTGCCGGTATGATCAAGGCGATCCTTGATAATCTCATCGGCCAGCACATCAAGTGCCAACTGCTCTTCACCGTACAAGTTACTGGTCCCGGCCAGCCCCAGGTCACCGGTACGCATGGCATGATTGATATATTTGGAGGCAACGCCAACTTCATAAATAATGCTCGCCAGACCCATTTCGACCTTACACCTCATAAGATGGTTCCATAACCCCCGCCTTACATGTTTTCGTATACTCACCATCTCTTTTCCCCCTTTGCAAACACGATGGATTCAGCAGCCGTTATCTTTTCACTATCAGAGCACAACTGAACAATCAACGATGTAACCTGGCAGTTTTCACCTGTTCAATATATTTCTTAATCCCGGCGGCTATACCCTCAGCAATTTTCTGCCGATACGCCGCTGTGTTAAGCCTTTTTTCTTCCATCCGGTGAGAAACAAATGAAGTTTCAATCAGGATGCTGGGCATTTGGGCTCCTATCAAGACATAAAAAGGCGCCTGTTTTACCCCTAAGTTTTTCACCTGACTATATTTACTCTTTAAACGCTTTACCAGGCTATCCTGGACGGCGCGGGCCAGGCGACTGGATTCGCTGATCTTCGAGTTACGCATAAGATCACTCAAAATAAGCTGCAAATCGCTGATTTTTTTCGTCGAAGTTGCATTTTCCAGGGCTGCCAGTTCCATGGCTTCTTTATCAGTAGCCAGATTGAGAAAATAGGTCTCAACGCCATGGGCTTTCCGATTACGGCTGGCATTAGCATGAATAGAGACAAAAAGATCTGCTTTTTTAGTATTGGCTATGACCGTCCGCTCTTCCAGGGGAATAAAACAATCATGGTCGCGGGTCATCACCACCTGGAAATTCATCTGCTTTTTTAATTCCTTTTTCAATTTTAAGGCAATATCAAGAACAACATCCTTCTCCATAACCCGATGCGGCCCGACAGCCCCTGGGTCTTTGCCTCCATGCCCCGGATCAATGACAATCTTGCCGATACCGAGGCCAAGCTGCTGGGCCAGTGAAAGATCACCAGAAGCACCAACACCTTTCCCTCTCTTTATTACTCCTTCATGATGTCTGGGCACCCGCTCTTTTGCCCGGTTACCAATGACATCAATAACAATGCGCGGCGGATTGCTGAGATCAAAAATTTTATAATCATCAATGGAATCCAGATAGATAGCCGTACGAACTGTCTGTTTATTAAACTGGGCAAGCTTTACCTTTTTCAGGATACCATCATTTATATCAATGGCCCGGCTTGACCCAGTGATGAATGCATTGTGCAGATCAAGATAAACGGTTTTAATCCGATCCCGCTGTTTCTCATATCTCAGGATGCCCCGGGAATAGGAAACTTCCTGGTCCAGATCAACCACTACCCGGGTATAGGTCGGGGATGACCAGTAGCGGATATTATCAACCCGGGCCTTACCTTTCAAATTCCCCTTTCGCCTCGGAGCTTCAGAGTGATAAACTCCGGTACCGCTGGTAACACAGCTAGCAGGAGAAGCTTTGGCTGCCGGGGGAGAAAGGATGAGCCTGGCCTTCGCCTTGCTGACCATATCACCCTGGGGAAAATCCTGGATGACCTGCCTGAAATACGCCCGAGACTGATCCTGATGTCCAAGTTTCCCGGCATTAAGACCCATATGATAAAGAGAATCGTCAGCCAGCCGGCTTTCCCGGTAAGCGGAAACAACCTTCCCATAGAGATCATTAGCCCGTTGCAAGTCGGCATCCCAACCGGAATAATTATATAACGAAGAATATAAACTAGCCGCCAGAAAGAGGGCATCATCCGCCCGCCGGCTGTGAGGATATGATTGGTTGATACTGGTAAACCGTTTTATCAGCCGGATCCAGTTTTTCCGCTTAGGCCACTGTTTTTTATCATGATTAAATTGCCTATAATTCTTTTTCACCAGCCTGTATGCCTGTTCAGCCTTCTGTTCGATAACCGAAGAACTGGTTGCCGCAGCAAGATGAACGGAAACCAGCAACATCATGAATACCAACATGAGCAGCATAACACCCAGTCGACAAGAAAAATATTCAGACATCCTGTTTTTCATGGTTTTTAAAATCTCTCAACCAGGTTTATTCAGTGGCCAGGTTAGTGGAGACACCTTATACCTTATACCGTTATTCGCTATATACCTTATTTCAGCCCGGCGATGGATTCCGCCAGATTATAGCAATGATCGCCGATTTTTTCAAAGTTAGTCAGCATATCGATAAAAATAAGGCCGGCATCCACTGTACAACATCCCTCATTCAGACGCAAAACATGATCTTTTCGATAATGATCTTCAAGCATATTTATGCTCTTTTCCAGACGCTTGGCTTCAGTCATAATCTTGCCATCGCCCCGCTTAAGCGCATCGCAAATCAGCTTGAGAAATTCACTGGTTTTGCTGGAGATATCTTCTATTTCTTCCATAGCCTGATCACTGAAAATTATCTTACTCTCCAGACGGCGTTCAACCAGTTTCACCAGATTTTCCGAATGGTCACCAATACGCTCAATGTTATTTACCATATACATGAGCGAGGTAACTTCCCGGGAAAACTCCCGGGTCAGAGATTGTGGACTTAAAGCAACAATAAAATCCGTGATCTCCTTTTGCAACATGTCGATGATATTTTCTTTACGATATATTTTATCCACCAGTTTCATCGAATAATCATGAGAACATTCCATCGTCTGGGCAAACATTTTTGTGGCTATCTGCATCATTCTGACGGTTTCCTGACGGGCCTGGGAAACAGCCAGAGAGGGCGTATCAAGTACCCGGTTATCCAGGTAGCGCAGATGGGTTTCCTGCTCATCTTCGTCATGAGCGGGAACCATCCAGGTGCTTATTTTGGCCAGAACTCCCAGCAACGGGAGAAAAAGTAAACAATTGGCCACATTGAAGATGGTATGGGCATTGGCAAGGTGCCGGGCAATAAAAGGCTTATCCCCTATTGTCATACCATAGGTCAGCGCCTGATCAGCGGAGGTCAGTAAAAAGTCAGGATTACCGGGAGTAATGTGATCCACCAATTTAATAAATAATGGCAATAACAGTAAAATATAAACTACCCCGATAACATTGAAAATCATATGGACCCGGGCCGCCCGCTTGGCGGTGACATTGGTGCCGATACTGGCCAGCAGGGCGGTAATGGTGGTCCCAATATTTTCGCCAAGGATCAGGCCAATACCGCCCTTAAAGCTCAGCGCTCCGCTTAACGCCAAAGTCATGGTAATGCCGACCGTAGCACTGCTGCTTTGCAAAACCATGGTCAGCAGCGCTCCAGCAAGCACCGCCAACAGCGGATTATTCCCAAAAGTTACAAATGCCTGTTGGAAATAAGCATGCTGTTTCAGCGCACTCAATCCGCTTTTCATCACCGTCAGACCATAAAAAAGCATGCCGAAGCCAATCAGAATTTCGCCATAGTACTGCCAACGACGGCTGGTGGCAAAGAGACGCAGACCCACTCCCAGGCCGATGGCCGGCAACGCATAATGCTGCACCTTGAAAGCAATCATCTGGGCGGTGACAGTCGTCCCGATATTGGCTCCCAGAATAACCCCGATGGCCTGCAGCAGATTCATCAAACCGGCGTTGACAAAACCAACCACCATCACCGTTGTCGCACTGCTGCTCTGGACAACAGCGGTTACCCCCACCCCCACCAGAAAAGCGATAAAACGGTTGGAGGTAAGTTTTTCAAGCACATTCCTGAGCCGGTCACCGGCAGCCTTCTGCAAACCCTCGGACATGATTTTCATGCCGTAGAGGAACAGCCCCAAGCCACCCACAAAAGAAAAAATCATTGATTGAACCATTCAAAAAACCTTTTTAGCGATCCACATTTTTCTCAATCAGTTTACTCACTGGAACTATGGTAACCCTTGACTCCTGGGTTAATTGACTGAGTCTGCGCAAAGCCGCCACCGTTTCCGGGTAAGGATGGCCGATACCCACAGCTGTTTTTTTGATCTGGGCAATTGCTATCAATTTTCTCAGCTGGGTCAGAATATACTGCTCATCCTGTATATTGTCCAGAAAAACATCCCTTTGCCCGGCTGGAATTCCGGCCTTCAGGGCTTCATCGAAAGCCACGGTTCCAGCTATTGTCCGGCTGTCAATAAAAAAAAGCGGTTTATCATGCAAACAGTTCATAAACAAAGCCATTATATGCCGATTTTCCGTCAGCCGGGAACCCATGTGATTATTAACCCCCACAATTCCGGGAATAGCCGACAGCTCCTTGCTGAAACGGGATAAAAGCTGCTGGTCATTCATGCTGTCAAGCAGGGCACCCGGACCGGGATCCACGTCCGGATAACCATGAGGTTCCATCGGCACATGCAGCATGATCTGCTGCCCGGCTTGATGAAACAGCCTGGCGACCTCCAGGGCGCGCGGTGCATAGGGGAAAATAGAAAAAGTCAGGGGAAAGGATAACTGGACAAACTGTTTGGCAATGGGGATGCTCATCCCCATATCGTCAATAATAATAGCAATTCTAGGTGGTTCCACCCGGGGTATGGTACGGGCCTTTTCAGGACCGGCCCAATGCATTTGCATACTGCCCAGCTGGTATCCATGCTTGAGGATAAGGAGAAAATTGGTTTTATTTCTGTCTACATAGGAAAGAAGCTGATATCCTGACTGATTCCGGTCTGACAGTTCCTGACAAGCCGCAAACAAACCCTTCACTTCTTCAGGATCCTGATAAACACCTACCCAGCGGGTTAATAACCAGCGGCGGGAATCACGGGAAACCCACTCTGTAAAACGGTCCATGGAATCAGCATGGACATATTTCTGCGCCAGAG
>JAYEKE010000024.1:0-9875 GCA_034660915.1 Pseudomonadota bacterium | reverse complement strand
ACCTTACACCTTACACCTTATACCTTATACCTTATACCTTTATACTTTTATTTGTCAGTTCTGCCCCTGGAGCTGCTTAAATACCTGCCAGCCCTGCAGTAATTCTACCGCTCGCTGTAACTGGAGATCCTGTTTCTCCACTTGGTCATCCGGTGATTTTGCTGTTTTTTCCTGGGGTTTTTTCAGCGAACTTTCATCCCCTGTTGTTTTGCCATCGGCTTTATCATCAGATTCCTGCTTATCATGGTTTTCAAAATGCCCCTTAAGATCCTTTTCCTTAAGTTGATGGAAAATTGATTTTTTCCGCTCAACTTTCTGGACAACCAATCCTTCCTCAACGATAATGTCCGGATTAATCCCTTTGGCCTGGATGGAACGGCCGTTGGGAGTATAATACAATGAAGTAGTCAGCCGAATGGCGGCACCATCATCCAGTGGAATGATGGTCTGCACAGAGCCCTTGCCAAAACTTGGCGTTCCCATGATCACTGCCCGTTTATGATCCTGCAGAGCCCCGGCAACAATCTCCGAAGCACTGGCGCTGCCACCGTTAACCAGAACAACTATGGGATAATCACCCTCCGTCCCGTTATCATGAGCATAATATTTCATATTCTGCTTTTTGAGCCGACCATCCGTGTAAACAATCAAGCCGCTTTTCAGAAAATAATCGGAAACCTGTACCGCCTGGTTCAATAAGCCACCAGGATCATTACGTAAATCAAGTACCAATCCCTTGAGAGGGCCATCTTTTTTTAATTCATCCATTTTTTTAATCATATCGGCCGCAGTCCGCTCCTGAAACTGGGTCAAACGAATATAACCGATGCCGTCGTCAAGGCTTTTATTTTTAACACTGGCAATTTTTATAATATCCCTGATGATGTCCACCGCTTTCAATTCAGAAAGTCCTTGTCTCATAATCGATATGGTAATTTTTGTTCCTTTAGGCCCCCTCATTTTGCGGACCGCTTCCATCAGGGTCATATCCTTGGACAGCTCACCATTTATTTTTAAAATCCGGTCTCCCGCCTTAATTCCAGCCTTGTAGGCAGGGGTGTCCTCGATAGGAGAAACAACAGTTAATACCCCGTCACGAATAGTAATTTCAATCCCCAGCCCGCCAAAGCTGCCATGGGTTTCCACTTGCATTTCCTTAAACATTTCCGGCGGCATAAAAGATGAGTGGGGATCCAGATCACTAAGCATACCTTTAATGGAACCATAAATAAGCTTTTTGCTGTCCACCGGCTCTACATAGTATTTCTGTACCAGCGACAAGACATCAGTAAATTTTTTTATATTTTCATAAGGAATATCATCCTCTTTTGCCACGGAATTGCCCCCCATCAGGGTGATGTTCAAGGACACCATTACCAGTAACATCAGGCAGATAAGCAGCAAAAATGACTTTCCCCGGTTTTTTCTTTTCATGTTCAGACTCCCCCAATTAATACATTCAGACTTAATAACCTGTTTTTTTATATGGAAACACTATTGTCCGTTACACATCTTACCTCAATTTTCTGACTTGCATTGCCAAGGACAAATTACAGGATGTTCGGGCTTGGCTCATAGCGGTATTGGCCGCCTGGGTGGGGACAGTTTTAAAACTGTCCCCCATTGTGATTCGCGGCGGACGCCCGGGGACATTGCTTTAGCGCGCCTCACAAGCCGGCCTGTCTGCGTGCGGCACGCACAGGCAGGCCATGGACGGCCGGCGAGAATGAGCGAGAGCCATGCCGGAACATCCGGGGAAATTGATTTCAGCCCTGCCTGTCGGCAGATAGGTGTTTTTAGAACAACTCAGAAAATTGAGATCTTACAATATACATCTTTTCAGCCATCACCCCTGTACCATCGGCGACACCCATTCCAGGGGGTTTTGAGGTTTGCCATGTCTTCTGATTTCAAAATAAAGCGCCGGACCAATCAGAGAATCAGTATCACCGACTGAGCCAATCGCCTCACGTTGACGGATATTCATGTTGACCTTCGTTTTAAATTCCAGCAAATGACCATAAATCGAATAGTATCCCTCTCCATGATCAATAATAATCAGGTTGCCATAGCCTTTCAGCCAGCTGGCAAAGATAACCTGACCAGGAAAAATCGCCTTAACCTCCGTTCCCAGCGGAGCTTCAATATCAATACCCTTATTTTCGGTTACCGTTTTAAAACGGCGGTCCCGTTCCAATCCGAAGAACCTGACAACGACCCCGCTGGTGGGCATTGGCAAACGACCCTTAAACTTGGCCAATGAACTATGACGCCCGGAACACTTACGTCGTGTATTGATGATTTTCTTTAATTTTTCGGCAGCTTCAGCCAGTTCTTTAACCAAAGCCGCATAATACTCTTTTTTACCCCTGATTTTATACAACAGCTTATTTTTTTTAGCAATATTTTCTTCCAGCCCCGCCAGCTTCAACCGCTTTTTCCCCTTCATTTCAGTCACTTGCTGCCGCTGTTTTTCAAGTAACTGTTTTATCCTCTGATGTTCTGTCAGCAGGCGGGCAAAGTTGGTCAGCTGCTGTTGGTCGTATGTAAGAATATATTTCAGATAGGTAATCTGATTGATTTTATCTTTCAGTTTCTGCCGACCAAAGAGCTTCTCCAGCAACACTCCCGGTGGGGTCATGTAGCGCACCTTTAGACGGTGGTTAAATTCATTGCGTTGCCGGGCCATCGCAGCGGAAACCTGCTGCAATTGCTGCTCTTCACCGGCCATTGATGCTTCCAGATCCTGCAGCTGCTGCTGCAGGTTATAAATTTCAAGCTCCAGGCTATGACGCGCCCTGGATATGAGATGCAGCCCTTCCAACAGTTCTTTTTCCTGATGCTGAGAAGATTCAGCCTGCTGCTGGGTTTTCTGCAAACGTTTTTCCAGCTGATTCAACCGGACAGAATCTTCTATCACCGGACCGGCAGCCTGGGCAAAACCGCGGATTCCGACACAATCACCAATGACTGACACCACAACAAGCAATAGAGTCAGCATGCAAACCAAAAATCCATGTATTTCAATGTCTGATAATCGACAGGGAAAAAAGCCTGAGATTTTCAGCAAAAATAACCTTCCCATAATGCCGGCTCAATTTCCTCTTATCCATTTAAAAGACACCAGGAAACCCAGTCCCCCCAACAGAACTCCAAGAATTACAAAACCACCAAGCATGCGGGGGGTAAAAAAAGTCAGAGAAACCATCCCTTGGAGAAAGGGAAAACTTCGCTGCAGCCAGGCAAGCAGATAGTAATAAATACCATAAACAGCAGCAACGGACAGCAGTGAAGCAATCAACCCCTGAAATAGCCCTTCCAGCAAATAAGGAATGGCAATATAAAACCGGGTCGCACCCACCAACTCCATAATATCAATGGCATCCCGGCGGGAATAAAAGGATAATTTGATCGTATTCGAAACAATAAAAATGGTAACAAAAAAGAGAAATCCGGTAACCCCCAGACCAAAGATATGCAGCAGTCTCATAATTGAGAAAAAATGATTAAGCCACTGCTGACCATACTGCAGCTCATCCACTCCGGGTTGCTGTTTAATGCGGCCAACGAGACTTTCCACCGCCTGCATACCCTGCACTTCGCTTTTCAACTGCAGTTCAAGTGAGGCCGGCAGGGGGTTTCCCTTAAGTCCCTGCAACAGGGTGGAATCCTTTCCCAGCGATTGCCTGAAATGCTGCATCGCTTTATTCTTGTCAACATAAACAAGCCGGGAAACCACCGGCTGAGACTCACATAGATGCTTTAGGGATTTTAGCTGCGTTTGACTGATGGAATCCTGCAGGTAAACTATCACCTGAAAATCAGTCCGCCAGTCATCCAAGGTTTTTTTAAGATTCAGATAGCCGAATGAGTATAAGCCGAAGATTACCAGGGAAAAGGTAATCGTAAAAATAGAAATCAGATTAATAACCAGATGCTGGCGAATATTCTGGCAAGTGGATTTCAGCAGATAATAGAGGTAGGTTATATTCATTGATTTTCTTTGGGCAAAACGTCTTCGTGCAGCATCCCGTTATGCAGGGTAAATACTTTCCGCTTGAATTTCTGCAACAGCAGCTGATTATGGGTAGCCAGCATAACCGTCGTTCCCTGGGCATTGACATTATTTAAAATATTCATGATTTCGGTGGTAATCTCAAAATCAAGATTTCCGGTGGGCTCATCCGCGAGAATAATCTGCGGCTCATTAACCAGAGCCCGGGCAATGGCCACCCGCTGCTGCTCCCCTCCAGACAACTCCAGCGGGTAACGGTAGAGTTTCTGTTCAATGCCCACCAGTTTCAAGACCTTCCAAACCCGCTTTTTAATTTCATTCCGGGGAATTCCGGTAATTTCCAGCACCAGGGCCACATTATCAAAAACCGTCCGGTAGGTGATAAGCTTGAAATCCTGAAACACTACCCCGATGGACCGGCGAATATAGGCAATCCGGCGGCGGGAGAAATTGGTAATATTTTTTCCGTCAATTAATATCTGGCCGGATTTCGGCCGTTCGGCCGCAAACAGCAAACGCAGCAGAGTGGTTTTACCCGCCCCGCTGGGGCCGGTCAAAAAGACGAAATCACCCGCCTCAAGCTGAAAGGAAACATCCTGCAAAACAGCAACGGTAGGCAGGTAATTTTTATAAAGATGAAATACCCTGATCATGAGCAGCCAGTTTATCAATCATTTCCCAAAGTTGGATTACGTCATCAATCTGAATCTCGACACTATCACTCGCACGGCGCTCTTTTACCTCAAGGATACCGCGGGCAAAACCTTTTCGACCAACCGTTAATCTCAAAGGCATACCTATAAGATCAGCATCCTTGAATTTTATTCCCGGTCGTTCATTCCGGTCGTCGTAGAGAGTTTCAATCCCCCGTTCCCGCAGGCTGGCATACAAGCGGTCACAATAAGCCACCACCTCTTCATTTTTAGTATCCAGACAAAGCAAGGCAACTTTAAAAGGTGCCAATGCATAGGGGAGCATCATTCCCTGTTCATCATGATTCTGTTCAATGGCTGCGGCCACCGTCCGGCCAATCCCGATCCCATAGCAACCCATAACCATCAACTTTTCTTTACCATGCTGATCCAGAAAGGTGGCGGATAAAGCTTCACTGTATTTAACTCCCAGCTTAAAAATATGCCCGACTTCAATTCCCCGCGCTACTTCCAGCCTCGCTCCGCAACGGGGGCAGGCATCACCAACCTGCACTTCCACCAGATCACCAATCTGGGAGGCGGTAAAGTCTCGGCCATAAGCCACGTGCTGTAAATGGAAGCCATCACGATTAGCCCCGCAAACCAGCGATGACATTCCCGCAACTTCCTGGTCAGCTATTACTTCTATCTTTGTCATCACCGGCCCCAAAGACCCGGCCCGGGCGGCAAAAGCCTCGTCAATCTTGCTCTCTTCAGCCAGTTCTACCCATTGAACTCCCAATAGCGCTTTCAATTTAGTCTCACTCACCTGTCGGGCGCCATTAACCACAACCATGCACAAACCATGATCACTTTCATAGACCATTGATTTAACCGTTTCCCGCGGTTCAATTTTGAGGAAGGCACACACTTCCTCGATGGAGCAATAATCCGGAGTCGAGACCTCCTCCATTGCCGGCAAAGCACTTTGATCTTTTTCTCCCGGTTCAGGGCCAGGACAAGAGCGTTCAGCTTTTTCCAGATTGGCGGCATAGTCACATTCGCTGCAGGTAGCCACCGCATCTTCACCCGAATTAGCCAACACGACAAATTCATGGGAAAAACTGCCGCCGATGGCACCACTATCCGCCTCAACCGCGCGGAAATCAAGGCCACAGCGTTTAAAAATCCGGTCATAGGCAGCAAACATGAGATGATAACTCTTTTCCGCCAGCTGGTCATCCACATCAAAGCTGTAACCGTCTTTCATGATAAATTCCCGTCCCCGCATGAGCCCGAAGCGGGGTCTGATTTCATCCCGAAATTTGGTCTGAATCTGGTAGAGATTCAGCGGCAGCTGCCGATAAGAACGGATTTCATGGCGAACCAGATCAGTAATCACTTCTTCGTGGGTGGGTCCGAGACAGAATCCCCGCTGGTGACGGTCAGTAAAGCGAAGCAATTCCTTCCCATACTGCTCCCAGCGGCCACTTTCCTGCCAGAGCTCAGCCGGCTGAACCCCCGGCAACAGCAATTCCTGTGCCCCTGCCCGGTTCATTTCCTCCCTGACAATCAGCTCAACTTTGCGTACAGCCATGAGTCCCAATGGCAGATAAGCATAAATACCGGCAGCCAGACGGCGGATCATCCCAGCCCGCAGCATCAGTTTATGACTAATTACCTCAGCTTCCGTCGGATCTTCTTTTAACGTGGGAATATACATCCTGGAAAAACGCATTATTTACTTTCCCTCTTTACTATTCCACCCGGAAAGCAAAGGTTTCCAGATGGGCGGTCAATATTAAACTATCAGCGTTCAACGTAACCATGGGTTTCCGTACTGTTTTTGCTGACAGCTGAACACTACTTATGAAACTAGCTTATTGATGTCAAGAAATAAAAAACCCCCGGCAATATTGCCGGGGGTTTTTCTGACAAAAACAGACAACCCAAAAAGATTACATGGTACGACGGTCGTCCATATCAAAGAGTTTACGTTCTTTCTTCTCCTGGATACCCAGGGCTTCACGTTTCTTATCAATGTGGTCGATCATCTTCTGGGCGTGTTCATACGGGTCAATGGCAAAATCCCACATACCACCATGCTGTTCTTCCAGGCCCTTGAAGAGCAGGTCTTTGAACTTGGTGTTATCGGTAACCGGGAAGGCAGCGCCAAAGACGGTGTAAACCCCGGAGGAGACAAAGTACTGGCCGATGGAGATGGCCTTTTCACTCATCCATTCAGGCGCCGAACCAGCCACCGGCAGTTCAGAAATTCTCTCACCCAGGCCGCCGGTTTTAACCATCTCAGCAGCAGCAATCAGGATGCGGCTGTTGTCAACGCAGGAACCCATGTTAAGGACCGGCGGGATACCGCCAGTTTCACAAACTTCCGCCAGACCGTCACCGGCATATTTCGCCGCTTCCGGGGTCATCAGGCCGGCCTTGGCCAATGAGATAGCGGAACAGCCGGTCTGAACGACCAAGACATTATTCTTGATCAACTCTTTAACCACTTCCACATGCACCCAGTCATGTTTGACCCGGGGATTGGTACAACCAACAACACCGGCAAGCCCGCGGATACGGCCGTTAATGATATTTTCATTCAGCGGCGTGTAGGAAGTACGGTATGTGCCACCAAGAACATAGTTAATGTATTCATGGGAAATCCCGGAGATACTCATCTGAGTCTTTTTGGGGATTTCCACCGGCTTGGTGCGGTTTTTATAACGCTCAATAGCCATCTCAACAATCGTATCAACACATTTGCGGGGATTATCTTCCTCCAATTCCACGTGAACAGCACCTTCAATGTGAGCCCGGCGGTTAGTGGTCACGAACCTGGTACCATAGCACTCAGACAGCGGTGCCAGACCCTGCATGATGCACTGAATATCAACACCCATGGCATCAACAGCCCCGGTAACGATTACCGGCTCAGCGGAAAGGAAGTTACCTATGTGAGGTATCCCATGACGCATCATCACTTCAGTCCCGGAACAGCACATACCGCCCAAGACGATGCCCTTGGCACCGGCAGCCTTGGCTTTTTCGATATTCTTCGGGTCGTTGCAGGCATCGATCATCGATTCAAACAAGCCAGGTTCATGGCCGTGAATGATAACGTTGACCGACTCTTCATCCAGGCAGCCCATATCAGTATTGGCCTGGATAGCTTTAGGAGTCCCATAAAGAATATCAGAGAGCTCGGTGGCGACCATGGAACCGCCCCAGCCATCGGACAAAGCCGTGCGCTGGAACTGCTGGGCAATATTCTCATAATGCTGATCAACTCCGATATGGGTGCGGTGCATCATTTCCATAATTTCGCGCATGGCCCCACGGGGGACGATACCCAGCTCCTTCCAGTCCTCATAAGTTTTTTCCGGCACCCGCTTCATGAAGGGGATTTCACCTTCCACCTGAGTGTAGGTTTTTTCCAATTCTTCAGCCAGTTCCAGGGCCATTTCCTTAACGTCGCGATCCTTGACCTCACCATCAACCTCAACCGTCGTGGCAATATCAATTTCACTGCAGACATATTTCAGTTTGTCAACATCTTTGATGGTATAATCGGTAATTTTACCATGGACAACTTCTTTAAACAGATCCAGCATCGCCATCCCGTGGTCAGTATGGGCGGCAGCACCACCGACCACCATACGGGCAAAGTTCCGGGCCTGGATAGTATCAATAGTAGCTCCGCAAACGCCTTTTTTCGCGTAGGGATCTTTCGGACTCAGCCGGCAGGGACCCATGGAGCAGTTTTTACAACAGGCTGATTTATCCCCGATAGGACAGGGGGTCATTTCAGTCGACCGGTCAAAACAGGTCTGGACTCCATCTTTTTTTGCTTTTTCCAGCATCTGCAGAGTGGTTTCACAGATGCTAGCTTCCTGAATGTTCAATTCTTTGGCCATTACTACCTCCTTGATAGCGTTGTTTGGTTGTTATTCCTTCAACAATAAATTGACTCACCTGCAAACGGCAGAACATGTTCGCAATAATTATTCCAGATACGAACAAAAATCATATTTTTTATAATTGCCGACCTGGAAACAAACATTTTTTTTGCTAAGCTGCAAACAGATAAAAAAAGATATTAAAAATCAGTTATTTATAGAGTTCCCGACCATCATTGCACAATAATCCTTGGAAACTTTTAAAACCCCTGCCGGCATACAGCTTATGATGAAAACCATGAAACCACTCCGCAATTTTTTCGCATGCGCAAAAATTGCGGCAAAAATTCTGCGCAGCTACATTCCACCTTCAGAAAATCAATATCTCAACTTTCTATAAGTTGCGCTAAAAACAGCCCTGCCTGTCGGCAGACACGGCTGAAAGAAATTTCCAGGGATGTTCCGGCATGGCTCTCGCTCACTTAAGGCTGTCTTGAAAAATTAGAATTTTTGTTTGAGTACAAGGCAGGCGAAAATTATAACCGCAGGAATATATTTTCATATTTTGAGGATTATAATTTGAGCCTAACGCCGTAATCGAGCAAAAAGGCCATTTTTCAAGGTAGCCTAAAACTGTTTTCGACTGTCCAGCAAGATAGTAACCGGACCGTCATTAATCAATTTCACTTCCATCATTTCCTGGAATCTCCCACCATAAACTGGAATTCCCAGCTGCTGCAAGCCTTCCATAACCTCCAGATACAGCTGTTTTCCGGTTGCCGCATCAGCCGCACCAAAAAATGAGGGACGGGTTCCTTTGCGCACGTCGCCGAAAAGCGTAAACTGGGGAACCAGCAGGACCTCACCTTCCACATCCGCCAGGGAACGATTCAGCTTTCCCTGCTCATTACCAAAGATACGCAAGCTGCTGATTTTCCTGATCATATAATCAACATCAGTCGCACCGTCACCTTTAGCTACTCCCAACAGGACCAGGAAACCCCGGTCGATCACAGAGACTTCCTCGCTGTTAACCGCAACCGACGCTTTTTTAACCCGCTGAACCACCGCACGCATTGACAATAACTCCTTATTATCAATTGGTCTAACTGCCTCCAGGGCAGGGATTTAACCTTGACTTGCTGATACTTTTTCACTATCAAACGTAGAAGGATAAGGGTTTATCATGAAGCAGATGGCAAATCAATAATGAACTGACATCATTTTACATACCCAGTACACTCAACTTTCTGATTTGCATTGCCAGGGACATATTACCGGATGTTCGGGCTTGGCTCATAGCGGTATTGGCCGCCTGGGTGG
>JAYEKE010000023.1 GCA_034660915.1 Pseudomonadota bacterium | reverse complement strand
GACTCGGGTTCTCTGTGACTTTGTGCCTCTGTGAGAGTATTTTTATCTTTTCTGAAAACGTAGTCGAATGTTTACGTTTGTAATAGCAAAACATCCTGTAATCATTAAACCTAAAAGGTACAAGGTACAAGGTGAAAACCTTAAACCCTACACCTTAAACCTTTAAAGGCTAATCGCTCAATTTAGGAAAATATTGATGGCTGAGAAAAAACAATCAGGCAACCATGACTACAAAAAAAGCCCGTTTGTTTTTGAATATTACATCACAGTTAGTACCTTACTCCTGAAAGTCTGTCACTCTTTTCAGTACCCCCTTGAGGGGTAAAAAAACAAGAAATTGCCGGGAACATATTCAGGATGTTCGGGCTTGGCTCATAGCGGTATTGGCCGCCGAACGAATCACACGATGTGATTCGCGGCGGACGCCTCGGAAGCCGGCCATGGACGGCCGGTGAGAATGAGCGAGAGCCATGCCGGAACATCATGATACCTTAATTTTGGTTGCGGGCATAGCCCGCTTTAGTTGTTTTTAGAGCTAGTCGAATATTTCCCTTCGCGGTGGTACTTCATAAAGGAAGAAAATGTCAAATATTATTGAGAAGATCAGTAGCCAATTGCCGGGGATGAAAAACTCGGGCGAGGGGATAGCTGAAGCGCTGGCCCTCGCTCTTGGTTCACTCAGTCCCGGAGAATTCTTTGCCTTATTGCCTTTAACTGATCAACTGCGTCGGCATTTTTGCGGTCCAAAGATTGCCCTGTGTGCCATTGCCAATGCCAAATCCGGCAAATGTCCGGAAAATTGTGCCTATTGTGCCCAATCGTCCCATTACCAGACGGCGGTTAAAACCTTTCCCCTGGTTGAAGTTGATGAACTGCTGGCGTCTGCCGCCTTGGCGGAACAACAAGGGGTGGATAATTTTTCGGTAGTCACCAGTGGGACGAAAGTCGCTGATGTCGATGAAATTCAGCGGATCAGGGAAATGATTGCCGGCATTAAAAAACTGGGTATGGGCCCCTGTGCCTCTCTGGGTTTCCTGGATGCGGAGACCGCCAGTGCTTATCGTGACGATGGGCTGGCGCACTATCATCATAACCTGGAAACTGCCAGGAGTTTTTTCCCCGACATCTGTACGACCCATACCTACGATCGGGCGGTTGAAACCGTGAAAACCGCTAGGGATGCCGGGATGTATGTCTGCAGCGGCGGGATTATCGGCATGGGTGAAAGCTGGTCCCAGCGGGTGGAACTGGCCCTGACATTAAGGCAACTGCAGGTGGATTCCATCCCCTTGAATTTTCTCCATCCGGTTGCCGGAACCCCCTTGGGGGATCAGCCGGCACCGGGAGCTTTTTCCTGTCTGTTGACGGTTGCCATGTTCCGCCTGGTCTGCCCGAGCCGCGATATCCGCATTTGCGGCGGTCGGGAAAGAAATTTCCCCGATGCCCAGGCAATGTTATTCGCTGCCGGGGCTAATGGGATGATGGTAGGGAATTATCTGACTACCAGCGGCCGCCAGTGGGAAGATGATCAGCGGCTCCTGCGGGATTGGGGGGCTGGCCGTGATGGCTGATGCCAAGAGCGCTTTGCTGCAGATCAGGGAGGAGTTGGCATTTCTGGACTCCAGTGGTATGCGGCGAGAATTGAAAACGGTGACCGGCCCCCAGCGGAGTGAAACCACCCTGGCCGGTCATGCCGACCTGCCTGTCGGCAGACAGGTGACGATTCTCTGTTCCAATAATTATCTGGGCCTGGCTGATCATCCGCGACTGAGTGAAATGGTGGTTGAAATGACCCGGAAATATGGTTGTTCATCCGGGGCCTCCCGGTTGATTTCCGGGACCATGAGTCTGCACCGTCAACTGGAGGAAGAACTTGCCGTTTTTAAGGGAACGGAAGGGGCCCTGGTTTACAATTGCGGTTATATGGCCAATCTGGGTGTGCTTTCCACCGTGGTGGATGAGGGGGATGTGATTTTCAGTGATGCCCTGAACCATGCCAGCATTGTCGATGGCTGCCGCTTGAGCCGGGCCGAGGTGAAGATTTATCGGCATAGCGATGCCGGGCACCTGGAAGAATTATTATCGCGGCATGATGCGTCGTTCAGGCGTCGCCTGATTGTCACCGACAGTGTTTTCAGCATGGATGGTGATCTGGCACCGCTACCGGATATTGCCCGGTTGGCAAAAAAACATGATGCCCTGCTGTTGGTTGATGACGCCCATGCTACCGGGGTCCTGGGCCTGGGTGGACGTGGTTCCGCCTCACATTTTCAGCTGCCGCCCGATAGCATTGATCTGCTCATGGGTACCTTGGGAAAAGCTATGGGCAGTTGTGGCGCTTTTGTGGCCGGTCGTCGGGAATATCTGGATTATCTGATTAACAAGAGTCGCAGTTTCATCTATACCACCGCTCTGCCGCCGGCGGTTCTCGGAGCTTCCCTGGCGGCGGTGCAATTACTGCGGGAGGATCCCGGACTTGCGGCAGCATTGCAGGAAAAGGCAGGGTATTTCCGCCAGGCATTGCAAAAGATGGGCTTTGAGGTGTCCGACGATCCGACCCCGATTATTCCGGTTATTGTTGGCGATGCCACACAGACCATGCGGCTCAGTGAAAAATTCATGGAAGCGGGTATTTTTATCCAGGGCATTCGTCCACCTACCGTGGAACCGGGCAGCTCCCGTTTACGGATAACCATAACCCGTGATCTCAGCTGGACAAGAATGGATGAAATACTGGCGGTTTTTTCCCGCCTCCGGGGCTGCTTTCCGCTGGCTGCTATCAGTTGAGTCGGATATCGTCAGAGGTGAGGTTGCCGCAAGCAAAATTCTCCATCTTAGTAAGTATTTGACTTTGTTTATAAATTGGCAAATTCTTGGACCTAATATCAGTCAACTTTTTTTAATTCTCGCGCCAAGCCGCAAAGACCGCGAAGAGTTCAACGTGCCATATCGTCAGTCGTTTTTCTTGGCGTTCTTGGCGTCTTGAGTGAGCGCAGCGAACGGGCGCGAGACAAAAAACAAGTATTACTGCTTTTTTGGAAAGTAGCCGAATATTTACCTCATCTGACTGGTAAATCTTTGATATCTCCAAGCAAAAAGTCGAGAAAAAACTTGACAAAAGAAAATGATTATATTAAAAATCGTTCCTCTTTGGCGTTGCCGACTGGCAATAATGGCAGGGCGACGGTGGATTGTGTCTTAAGTGGAGAAGCTGAATGAAGACCTTTATGGCAAAAAATGAAGATATGGAACGTGCCTGGCATCTGATTGATGCTGATGGTAAGGTTCTTGGTCGCCTGGCGACGGAGATCGCGGATATCCTGCGGGGCAAAAATAAGCCGATTTATACCCCTCATGTGGATACCGGTGATTTTGTCGTGGTAGTTAATGCCCGAAACATCAAATTGACCGGCAACAAGTGGGCTGGCAAGATGTACCACCACCATACCGGTTATCCCGGAGGAATTAAGTCGATTTCGGCTGAAAAACTGCATGAGAAGAAGCCGGAAGAGCTGATTCGTCTGGCGGTTAAGGGCATGTTGCCTAAAAACCGTCTGGGACGGAAAGTATTTAAAAAACTTAAGGTATATGCGGGTAATGATCATCCCCACGCGTCCCAGCAGCCCGTCAGCAGAGCTTAGGGGTAGTGGCGGACAGTGTCTGGTCTTTGCAGGATGATTTATTTTAAGGAAATTTAGCATAGGTTAATGAAAATATGGGAACGAAACGATATTACGCAACTGGAAAGAGGAAGTCAGCCATTGCCCGTGTCTGGTTAAAAGAAGGTTCAGGGTTGATTTCGGTGAATAGAAAACCGATGGATGAATATTTTTCAGTGGAGATGGCCCGTAAATTGGTACATCAGCCAATGCAGTTGACGGAGATGGACAATAAGTTTGATGTTATGGTCACTGTCGCCGGTGGTGGGGTTACCGGCCAGGCCGGGGCGGTAAAACATGGCATCAGCAAGGCCTTATTGGAATATAATCCTGAGTTTCGCCCGGTTTTGAAAAAAGCCGGGTTTATCACCCGTGACTCCCGGATCAAGGAACGGAAAAAATACGGACAGCGTGGTGCCCGGGCTCGTTTCCAGTTTTCCAAGCGGTAATAGTTTGCCTGGGAATCACTGGCGTATCCGGTGCCTTCCAGCGTGTATTGCGGTTTTATCACAATGATGTTAAGGAGGTCCATAGGGGCCTCCTTTTTTTTAGGATGCCTTGGGTATTATTAGCATCAATATATTAGAGGGTGTGAAAATGATTCGTGTGGGAATTGTTGGTGGAAGTGGCTATACGGGAGTTGAACTGATCAGAATCCTCTCCCGTCATCCTGAAATTGCATTGACAGTGGTGACTTCCCGGCAATATGCCGACCAGAAGGTTGATGAGGTGTTTCCGTCATTAAGGGCCATATGTGAACTTTCCTTTTCCCCCTATGATCTGGCGGCAATGGTGGAGCAGGTTGATCTGGTGTTTACCGCCTTGCCCCATAAAACGGCGATTGAAGTGGTTGCCGACTTTCATGAAGCCGGGAAAAAGGTGATTGATCTCAGTGCTGATTACCGGTTTAGTGATGCCGCTCTTTATGAGTCATGGTACCAGGAACACAGTCGTAAAGATTTGTTGACAAAGGCGGTTTATGGGCTGCCCGAGCTGTATCGTGAGGATATTCGCCAAGCCATGATTGTCGGGAATCCCGGTTGCTATCCCACCGGGGCTATCCTGGCTTTGACTCCGCTTTTCCGTCAGGGGCTGGTGGAGGTGAAACAAGCAGTGATTATTGATGCCAAATCCGGGGCCAGTGGTGCCGGGCGGACAGCTTCTGCCGCGACCATCTATGGTGAAGTGAATGAGTCATTCAAAGCCTATAAAGTTGGGGCCCACCGTCACCAGCCGGAAATCAAGGAACAGGTCAGTCGGGCGGTTGCGAGTCCTTGCCGGATACTGTTTGTTCCTCACCTGGTGCCCATGAACCGGGGGATTCTGTCAACTATCTATGTGCCGCTGGCCAAAAAATGTCAAGCGGATGAACTTATTTCGCTCTATGAAAGCTGTTATGGCCATGAGCCTTTTGTCAGGTTGTTGCCGACGGGGATATTACCGACGGTGGCGGCCGTTCGGGGCTCGAATTTTTGTGACCTGGGTCTGGTACTCAAGCCGGAGGAAGGTCTGCTGATCGTGGTGACGGTCATCGATAATCTGGTCAAGGGTGCCGCCGGCCAGGCGGTACAGAACATGAATCTGATGCTGGGATTTTCCGAAGCAACTGCTTTGGAAATGGTACCGCTGGCTCCCTGAAAAAACCCTTCCTGGTAGTCTTGACTAAAGAAGACGATTCAGATACACTTGGAGTTAATAATATGTCTTGACGCTTTCGAAAAGGGGTAGTGTATGTCGCTTTCCGATGAACGTCTGATTGAAAAATTGTGCCGGCAGCATGAGGAATTTAAGCGGGTTTTCCAGGAACATCGGGAATATGAGCGGCAATTAGGTAGTTTTGCCGGCAAAACATTCCTGACGACCGACGAGGAGTTGGATGTTGCTCGCTTGAAAAAATTGAAACTTAAGGCTAAAGACCGGATGTTTCGGCTGATGACGAAATATCAGAGATCGGGGGACACGATCCCGATTTGATAAAGATAAATCGGGTCATGTCCCCAGACCTGTAAAATGGCATAACAGGAGGACATGGTGAAGAAAACCGGGGCGCAGATTGTCTTGCAGTCATTGCAGATAGAAGGGGTTAAAGCCGTTTTTGGCTATCCCGGCGGTGCGGTTATAAATCTCTACGATGAATTGCCCAATTATGAGTTGAAACATTATCTGGTTCGTCATGAACAGGCGGCGGTTCATGCCGCCGATGGCTATGCCCGGGCAACCGGTGAGGTTGGTGTTGCTCTGGTTACTTCCGGGCCGGGAGCCACCAATACGGTGACCGGTCTGGCCACCGCTTATATGGATTCTATCCCGGTGGTGGTCTTTACCGGCCAGGTACCGACCGCGCTCATTGGTAATGATGCCTTTCAAGAAGCGGATATCGTTGGCATTACCCGCCCATGCACCAAGCATAATTACCTGGTCAAGGATGTCAGGGAACTGCCGCGGATCATCAAAGAGGCTTTCCATATCGCCCGTTCGGGGAGACCTGGGCCGGTGCTTATCGATTTACCTAAAGACGTGCTGGTTGATACGACCATTTTTGAATATCCGGAAAGCGTATCTTTGCGGGGTTATAGTCCTACCTATGAAGGACATCCCGGTCAACTGCGGAAAGCTGTCCGGGCGCTGCTGAAAGCTAAACGGCCGGTTTTTTATGTCGGCGGAGGGGCGATTTTGTCCAATGCCGCCGGTGTTATTACCGAGCTGGCCGTCCGCCTGCAGATTCCGGTTACCACCACTCTGATGGGTCTGGGAGCTTTTCCGGAAACCCATGCTCTTTCCCTGGGGATGCTCGGTATGCACGGGACTTACCGGGCGAATATGGCTGTTACTGAATCTGATGTACTGGTCGCCATCGGTGCCCGTTTTGATGATCGGGTAACCGGACGGATTGATGAATTTGCCCCGGACGCCAAAATTATCCATATTGATATTGATCCCACATCCATCAGTAAAAATGTCAAGGTACACATTCCCATTGTTGGTGATGTTCATGATGTGATGAACAAGATGATGGTGGCGGTAAACGAGATGAGCGAGGAGGCCCATGAGTTTGCCGCCTCGCACGATGAATGGTTGGCCAGGATTGCTAAATGGAAAGAGATGCATAAACTGGATTATATCCAGGAGGAGGTAATCAAGCCCCAGTATGTGGTGGAAAAAATATGTGAACTGACCAGGGGGCAACAGCCGATTATCAGTACCGAAGTGGGGCAGAACCAGATGTGGGCGGCCCAGTTCTATGAATATACCAAGCCCCGGACCTGGTTGAGCTCCGGCGGTCTGGGGACGATGGGTTATGGATTTCCCGCGGCTCTGGGTGCCCAGGTGGCTTTTCCCGACCGTCTGGTTATCGACATCGCCGGTGATGGCAGTATTCAGATGAATATCCAGGAACTGGCGACGGCGGTTCAGTATCGGCTGCCGGTAAAAATAATTATTCTCAATAATGGCTATCTGGGGATGGTTCGTCAATGGCAGGAATTGTTCTTTCAGAAACATTATTCCGCCACCGAAATGTCAGCGGTTCCGGATTTTGTTAAGCTGGCGGAAGCGTACGGTGCTGTCGGATTGCGAGCCACTCGTCCTCAGGAGGTGGAGTCTACCCTGAAAAAGGCCTTTTCCATCAATAAACCGGTGCTGGTTGATTTTGTGGTGGCCGGGGAAGAAAATGTCTATCCCATGGTGCCGGCCGGACAGCCCATATCAAAAATGCTGCTGGTTTGATTCCCTGAAATATCCAGCCAGGCCGGTTTTTGACCGCTTGGCGGAATGAGTAGTGGAGAAAAGAGCCGATGAGACATATCATAGGAGTGCTGGTTGAAAATAAATTTGGGGTTTTATCCCGCATTTCCGGGTTGTTCAGTGGCCGGGGTTTTAATATTGAAAGTCTGACGGTTGCTGAAACCGATGACCCGGCAATTTCCCGGATGACCATTGTGACCCTGGGAGATGACCAGATTGTTGAGCAGATTACCAAACAGCTGAATAAATTGATTAATGTGATCAAGGTCATTGATTTCACGGATACAGACCATGTAACCCGGGGATTGATGCTGGTCAAGGTTTCTGTTGAAGGCAGCAAGCGACTGGAGGTTTTAAAACTTATCGAGGTCTTTCGGGCCCGGGTTATTGATATGGCGGCCAAATCGGCAATTATTGAAATTACCGGCAACGAGATGAAATTGAAGGCTTTTCTTGATGTTCTGGCTCCGTACGGCATCAAGGAGATAAACAGTACAGGCATTGTGGCGATGAATCGTGAAGTGAAAGCCAGGAACAGATATAAAACCTAAGTTAAGCAATTAGCAGTTAGCTATCAGCGTTTAGCTTTAAGAATCAAAGTATTACGTTCATAAGCAATAAATCTAAATAGGTGGTAGCTCGTAAGAGGAAACATGCTGTAATCATTGAACTAACAGCTAACGGCTAAAAGCTAACTGCTCAATTCAGGTAAAATAAAAGTGGTATAAATGAAACAGGAGTAGCGGTGATGAAAGTGTTCTACGATAAAGACGCGGATTTGACGATCCTCAAAGAAAAGAAAATAGCGATTATCGGCTATGGCAGCCAGGGGCATGCTCATGCCCATAATCTTGCTGAAAGTGGTTTTGATGTTATTGTCGGCCTGCGTCGTGATGGCAGTTCCTGGGCTAAGGCGGAAAACAGTGGCTTGACCCTGATGGAAACCGCGGCCGCAGCCAAAGCAGCGGATGTGATTATGATTCTCGTCCCCGATGAACTGCAGGCGAATATCTATAAGCAGGATATTGCGCCACATCTGGAGGAAGGTAATTACCTCGCCTTCGCGCACGGCTTTAATATCCATTATGGCCAGATAGTTCCAGAGCCGGGTGTTAATGTGTTTATGGCTGCCCCCAAAGGTCCCGGGCACCTGGTTCGCCATGAATATACTCAAGGTATGGGGGTGCCGACCCTGATTGCTATCCACCAAGATGACAGCGGTGATACCCGGGAAGTGGCTCTGGCCTATGCCGCCGGGATCGGTGGCGGTCGGGCCGGAATTATTGAAACCACTTTCAAGGAAGAGACCGAGACCGATTTATTTGGTGAACAGGCGGTTTTGTGTGGCGGGGTTACCGAGCTGATGCGGGCGGGATTTGAAACCCTGGTCAATGCCGGTTACGCGCCGGAAATGGCATATTTTGAATGTGTCCATGAGCTGAAACTCATTGTTGATCTGATTTATGAAGGCGGGATTGCCAATATGCGCTACTCCATCAGTAATACCGCCCAGTTTGGTGACCTGACCCGAGGTCCCCGGGTTATCAATGAAGATAGTCGCGAGGAAATGGCGGAAATCCTGGCAGAGATCCAGGATGGCTCCTTTGCCCGGGAGTGGATTCTGGAAAACCAGGCTAACCGGCCGGTATTCAATGCCTTGACCAAAGCCGGCGAAGAACACCAGATTGAAACCACCGGTAAAAAATTACGCCAGATGATGAGCTGGTTGAGCCAGGAAAAGTTGGTGGATAGAAAGAAAAACTAATGCGGGATTGAGGCTCACAACCAAGATTTTTTTACCATGAAGACATGAAGAACATGAAGTGTTGTATTGTAAGAATCTTCATGAACTTCATGGCTTCATGGTGAAATCATTCATATTATCAAAAAAGATAAAAACTCACGGTAGCACAAAGATGCAATCTTTTTTCTTCGTGTTCTTTGTGTCCTCCAGTGAGCGTAGCGAACGGGTGGTTAAAAAAATTTCTTGTTTTTTTTACCCCTCAAGGGGGTACTTAAAAGAGTGACAGGTTTTCAGGAGTAAGGTACTAATATCGGACTGTCTTGAAAAATTAGGCTGTACGTTAATGAGGGATAAAGCAACGGCTGAAAGTTTCTAATAGCTGAAAGTTGAATGTAGGAAAGAGATAAAAAAATGGATTTACACGAATTACCGCTGTTTAAAAATATTAACCGGGAGGGTTACCGGTTTATCGGTATTTTTCTGGGGATATCATTGCTGCTGCAATTGTTTGGTCTGTCCCTGTTGGCCAAATTGTTTTTCTTTCTGGTCCTGTTCAGTGGCTATTTTTTTCGAGATCCGGAACGTTATGCGCCGTTATTGGAAAATTCGGTGGCCTCACCGGCCGATGGTAAAGTAATTTTGGTTGACCAACTTGAGGAATCTGAAGTATATGGTAAAAAACCCTGTATAAAGATCAGTATTTTCATGTCGCTGTTTAATGTTCATGTGAACCGGATTCCTGTCAGCGGCAAAGTTGTGGAAATGCGCTATCATCCGGGGAAATTCTTTTCTGCCAATCTTGACAAGGCTTCGGCTGAGAATGAGCGGCAGGAAATCGTTATTGAAACTTCGTGGAAAAGCCGGGTTGCTTTTGTGCAGATAGCCGGGCTGATAGCCCGGCGGATTGTCTGCCAGCTGGAAACCGATGACCGGGTAATCAAAGGTGAGCGTTTCGGTTTGATCCGCTTTGGTTCCCGGCTTGATGTTTATTTTCCCGTTGAGACCATTGTCAATGTACATCCCGGGCAGTATGTGAAGGCCGGGGAGACGGTTCTGGGATACCTGCATTATGATTGAAGGGTATCCTTAAGTGGTTAACTAAATTGAGCGATTAGCTTTTAGCCGTTAGCTATTAGCTTAATGATTAAAGGCATTTCGCTATATACATATAGTTACCCGTTGGGTGTTGTGTATTATTAACGTAAAACCTTAATTTTGCTCAGCTAAATGCTAAGAGCTAACTGCTAATTGCTTGACTTAAGTTAAAGGTAGCCCAAAAAGTGTCGATAGTCGAAAAAGATGATCATAGCGAGAACCCGGGAGATTTACACGTGATACGTGGTGTCTACATTTTGCCGAATCTGTTTACCATGGGAAACCTGTTTTGCGGGTTTTTTGCCATTATCTCAGTCTTGGAGGGTCATTTCCAGCTGGCGGCTACGGCGATTATCATTGCCAATGTCTTTGATATTCTTGATGGTAAGACCGCCAGGTTGATGCATGCCACCAGTCGTTTCGGGATGGAATTTGATTCCCTGGCCGACCTGGTATCCTTTGGTGTGGCTCCCGCGTTACTGACCTTTACCTGGGGATTGTCTGAATATGGCCGTTTCGGCTGGCTGGCGGCATTTTTGTTCCTGGCCTGCGGGGCATTGCGCCTGGCCCGTTATAATGTCCAGGTTGATGCGGTAGAGAAAGGTTTTTTTAATGGTTTGCCGATCCCGGCAGCAGCCAGCATGGTTGCCGCCGTGGTGATGATTTTTTATCATCTGGGCGGTAGTGGTACGGCCAGGAACGTGATGGTCCTTTTGCTGACCTATGCTCTTGGTTTCCTGATGGTCAGCAATGTGAAATATCGTAGTTTCAAAGAATCGCTGAATAAAGGCCGGGCCCCGTTTATGGCGTTGGTGCTGGCGGCTGTTTTTATCATTGTCCTGGCTTCAGAACCCCAGATTACTATTTTTGTTCTGCTAAGTCTGTATGTGGTTTCCGGGCCGGTGGAAAAGCTGTTGCTGCTCCTGGGTCTAGTGAAGCCGGTTCCCCGGGGAGAAGAAAGGGAAGAAATCTTCTGATTATTTAGTGATGGATTTTAAACTTTTTATTCAACCCCCTGGGAGATAATGCCGGGGGGTTTTTAGTTTGGATAATGAAACATGGGTTAGTGCTCATCCGGAAACGTTCATTTCCTGATGAATGCATTCAGCGATCAGCAGTCAGCATTCAGTAAAATATCGGAAAAACAAGAGGTTAAGCTGATAGCTGAAGGCTAATAGCTAACAGCCCATCCGGGAAGATTAGTTTCCGGATGGAAACTAGTTAATCGGAAAGGAGAAGAATTATGAGTCGGGTAAAAATTTTTGATACCACCTTGCGTGATGGTGAACAGTCGCCGGGAGCCAGTATGAATATTGAGGAAAAACTGCTGGTGGCCCGGCAGCTGGAGCGCCTGGGAGTGGATATCATTGAGGCCGGGTTTCCCATTGCTTCGGACGGGGATTTCCAGGCGGTGAAGTTGATCAGCCAGGAAATCAGGGGTTGTGAGGTGGCCGGCCTGGCCAGGGCTAACCGCGGGGACATTGATCGTGCCTGGGAGGCCCTGCAATATGCCGCCAATCCCCGGATTCATACTTTTATTGCCACTTCACCCATTCACATGAAGTTCAAACTGCAGAAAAATGCCGAGGAAGTACTTGCCGACGCGGTGGAAGCAGTCACCTACGCCCGGACCTTGACGGATAATATTGAGTTTTCCGCCGAGGACGCCACCCGCAGCGAGATTGATTTTCTCTGTCGTATTTTTACCGCCGTGATTGAAGCCGGGGCAACCACCATCAATATTCCTGATACCGTGGGTTATACTATTCCCGCAGAATACGGGGCGATGATCCGGACAATCAGGTCCCGGGTGCCTAATATTGATCAGACGGTGATCTCGGTTCATTGCCATAATGATCTGGGATTGGGAACGGCAAATTCCCTGGCCGCGGTGGAAAATGGTGCCCGCCAGGTCGAATGTACGATTAACGGCATCGGCGAGCGGGCCGGAAACACCTCACTGGAGGAGTTAGTGATGGCTTTTCGTACCCGTCATGATCATCTTACTTTTGAAACCAATATTGTTACCACCCAGATTTATCCCGCCAGCCGGCTGGTCAGCCAGGTGACTGGTATCCGGGTGCAGCCAAACAAGGCGATCGTCGGGGCCAATGCCTTTGCCCACGAGGCGGGAATTCACCAGGACGGAGTATTGAAAGAAAAATCCACCTATGAGATCATGACCCCGGAATCCATCGGTTTGCCCCAGAACCAGCTGGTAATGGGAAAACATTCCGGTCGTCATGCTTTTCGTGAAAAAATTGTCGGCCTGGGCTATGAACTCAGCGATGAACAGATTGAAATAGCCTTCCAAGCCTTCAAAGCATTATCCGATAAGAAAAAAACCGTCTATGATGAGGATATAGATGCCCTGATTGCCGATGAGATTATCCGTATCCCGCACTACTTTAAACTGTTGTACATTAACGTGAACAGTGGCAGCGTTTCAGTACCCAACGCTACCATTCAGCTGGAAATTAATAATGAAACCCTGCAGGGTGCCGAGTTCGGCGACGGCCCGGTGGATGCTACCTTTAAGGCCATTAAACGGCTGACCAAAACAGCCAGTAAGCTCTTGACTTACGAGGTTAAATCCATTACAGGGGGGACGGACGCCCTTGGGGAAGTAACGGTCAGGATTCAGGAAGAAGGCCTGACGGTGATGGGCCAGGGTGCTCATACGGATATCATCGTGGCCACTGCCAGAGCCTACATCAATGCCTTGAATAAGTTGGAATACAAAAAACATAACCGGCCCCGGGTAACCGTATAAGGAGTGCTTATCGGGAAACGCTCATTTCCTGATTAACTCTTTCAGTAGTCGGCAGTCAGCGTTTAGTAAAAATATTGAAAAAACAAGTGGTTAAGCTAAAAGCTGAGTAAATATTCGACTTTGTCTATAGATTGACAAATTTTTATTATTTCTCACAGAGACACGGAGTCACAGAGGGCAAATGACTCGGGTTCTCTGTGACTTTGTGCCTCTGTGAGAGTATTTTTATCTTTTCTGAAAACGTAGTCGAATGTTTACAAAGCTGAAAGCTGACAGCTCATCCGGAAACATTAGTTTTCGGATGGGAATTAAGGAGCTCTTATTATGGCAATGACCATTAGCGAAAAGATTCTTGCTTCCCATGCCGGTTATGATCAGGTGCAGCCGGGACAGTTGATTGAGGCCCGGGTTGATGTAGCCCTGGCCAATGATGTGACCGCTCCCATAGCCATTGCCGAGTTTGAACAGCTGGGTATCGAAAAGGTTTTCGACCGGGAACGGGTTATCCTGGTTCCGGATCATTTTACTCCCAATAAAGATATCAACTCCGCCCAGCAGGCAAAAATTGTCCGGGATTTCAGCCGCCGGCAGCAATTGACCAATTACTTTGAACAGGGACGGGTGGGGATTGAACATGTGCTGCTGCCGGAGCAGGGGTTGGTACTCCCGGGGGATCTGATCATCGGGGCTGATTCCCATACCTGTACTTACGGGGCTTTGGGGGCCTTTGCCACCGGGGTGGGCAGCACGGATCTGGCGGCGGCCATGGCCACCGGCAAGGCCTGGTTTAAAGTCCCGGAAAGTATCAAACTGGTTTATTATGGAACTCCCGGTCCCTGGGTGGAAGGAAAAGATCTGATTCTTTATACTATCGGCAAGCTGGGGGTTGACGGGGCCCTTTATCAGAGTATGGAAATGGAGGGTGAAGCGATTGAAAAACTGCCCATGTACGGTCGTTTCTCCATGGCCAATATGGCCATCGAAGCCGGGGCCAAAAATGGGATTATAACCCCCGATGATATCACCCTGGATTATGTCCGGGAGCGTTCAAAACGCGATTACCAGCTTTTCTTCAGCGATCCCGGGGCTGAGTATGTCGATGAAATGGATATTGATGTCTCCCGGATTAAGCCTCAAGTTGCCTTTCCTTCCCTGCCGGAAAACAGTCGTGAAGTGGATGAGGCGGTGGAACATGGGATTGTTCTTGACCAGGTGGTGATCGGTTCCTGCACCAACGGGCGGATTGAGGATCTGCGGCTGGCGGCTAAAGTGCTTAAGGGGAAGAAAGTGGCGCCTTATCTGCGTTTAATTGTGATTCCCGGGACCCAGGCTATTTACCTGCAGGCGGTCAGGGAAGGCCTGGTGGAAGTATTTGTCGAGGCCGGTGCTGTTTTCAGCACGCCCACCTGCGGTCCCTGCCTCGGCGGTCACATGGGTATCCTGGCTGCTGGAGAGAAGGCCCTGGCGACCACCAACCGTAATTTTGTCGGCCGCATGGGACATCCTGAGAGTGAAGTGTATCTGAGTAACCCGGCGGTGGCCGCGGCCTCAGCCGTTCTCGGGCGGATAGCCAGTCCGGAAGAGGTGGTATCATGATTTATCAGGGAAAAGCCTGGAAATTTGGTGATGATGTGGATACGGATGCCATTATTCCGGCCCGTTACCTTAATACTTCGGATCCTGAAGAGTTGGCTAAACACTGTATGGAAGACGCAGACCCGGAATTTATGGATAAAATACAGGCCGGTGATATCATCGTTGCTGATAAGAATTTTGGCTGTGGTTCTTCCCGGGAGCATGCACCCATTGCCGTCAAAGCCGCCGGTATTTCATGCGTCGTTGCCGGAACGTTTGCCCGCATTTTTTATCGCAACGCTTTTAATACGGGCCTGCCGATTCTGGAATCCGGGGAAGCGGCAGCGGAAATCAAGTCAGGGGATGAACTGCGGATTGATACCTCAACTGGAAAGATTGAAAACCTGACGACCGGAAAAATCTATCAGGCGAAGCCCATTCCGCCGTTTATGCAGGAATTGATTGATGACGGGGGGTTGATGGCCCATATCCGCAAAAAATCTTAGGAGGCTGTTCTGAACCAGGATTGGGGACAGACCTTTAGTTCTGTCCCCTTCGAAGAGGGCGAAGCAAAGGTGCAAACCGGTATGGTAAGTGGGAGAAGAAGAGGGCGAAGCAAAGGTGCAAACCGGTATGGCAAGTGGGAGAAGAGGAAAGTGTGAAGGGAAAAGAAATGAAAAAATATGATATTGCCGTTATCTCCGGTGACGGGACCGGACCGGAAGTGGTGGCGGAAGCCAGGAAAGTGCTGGATGCCGTGGGTCAACTGGAAGGTTTCAGTTGTGATTATCAGACCTATGATTTTGGTGGTGAACGCTACCTGAAAACCGGCGAGATTCTGCCTGAAAGTGCCATTGAAGAATTGCGGGGTTTTAAAAGCATCCTCCTGGGAGCCATCGGCCATCCGGAGGTGAAACCGGGGATACTGGAACAGGGTATTTTGTTGAAATTGCGCTTCGCCCTGGATCAATATATCAACCTGCGGCCGGTTAAATTATATGCCGGGGTGGAAACCCCTTTGCGTGACAAAGGGCCGGATGATATCGATTTTGTCGTAGTGCGGGAAAATTCCGAGGGGCTTTACACCGGTTCCGGCGGTTTTCTTAAAAAAGGGACGGCGGATGAAGTAGCGATCCAGGAATCCATCAATACCCGTAAAGGGGTGGAACGCTGCCTGCGCTATGCCTTTGATTTGTGCCGGCAGCGGGGGCGGGAAAAGAAACTTACCCTTTGCGGTAAAACCAATGTTTTGACCTATGCCTTTGATCTCTGGCAACGGGCCTTCAATGAGGTGGCTGAAGAGTATCCCGATATTGCCACCGACTACGGCCACGTGGACGCAGTCTGCATGTGGATGGTGAAAAACCCCGAATGGTTTGACATGATAGTTACTGATAATATGTTTGGAGATATTATTACGGATCTGGGAGCGATGATCCAGGGAGGTATGGGGATTGCCGCCGGGGGAAATATCAATCCTCAAGGGGCATCAATGTTTGAACCCATCGGTGGTTCCGCTCCTAAATATACCGGTCAGAATGTTATCAACCCGCTGGCGGCGATCATGGCCGGGCAGATGATGCTCCAGTATATGGGTGAGCAGGCGGCTGCCGACCGGGTCGAAAAGTCAGTGGTGACGGTTTTGCGTGATAAGTTGGAAAGTGTCGCCGCCGGGAAAATGGGTTATGGTACCAGTGAAGTGGGTGATCTGGTGGCAGGAAATTTATAATTATCTCTTGTAAGGTGGAAGGTTGAAATGAAAAAAGAAGCGTATAATGTGGCGGTGGCAGGAGCCACCGGTGCCGTGGGTGAAGAAATGTTGAAAGTGCTGGCGGAAAGGGACTTTCCCATTGCCAGGTTGAAACCTCTGGCGTCTTCCAGGTCGGCGGGTTCAAAGGTGGGATTCCGCGGTGATGAATACCCGGTGGAGGAATTAACTGACGATTCATTCGCTGATATTGATATTGCCCTTTTTTCCGCCGGCGGTTCGGTCAGCACTCGTTTTGCTCCCTCGGCGGCCAGCAGCGGGGCGGTAGTGATTGATAATACCAACGCTTTTCGTATGGATGCCGATATCCCCCTGGTAGTGCCGGAAGTCAACCCCCATGCCATTGCTGATTATCGTAACCGGGGAATTATTGCCAACCCCAACTGTTCAACCATCCAGATGGTGGTGGCCCTGAAACCCATCTATGATGCGGCCGGAATCAAAAGAGTGGTGGTTTCCACCTACCAGGCGGTATCCGGTAGCGGGAAAAAGGCGATACGAGAGTTGGAACAGCAGGTCCTGGCTGTTTTTCAGCAGCAGGAATTGCCGGTGGAGGTTTATCCACACCAGATTGCCTTTAATTGCCTGCCTCACATCGATGTTTTCCTGGATAATGATTATACCCGGGAAGAGATGAAGATGGTTAATGAAACCAGAAAGATTATGGAAAATGATCAAATTATGGTGACGGCTACCACCGTGCGGGTGCCGGTTTTTTTCAGTCATTCTGAATCGATTAATGTGGAAACCGAAAGATTTATTTCCGCGGATGAGGTGAAAGAAATTCTGGAACGGGCTCCCGGGGTCATGGTGGTGGATAATCCAGCCGAAAACGACTATCCACTGGCCATTGATGCCGCCGGTCAGGATGATACTTTAGTGGGGCGCATCCGTCAGGATGAATCCATCGCCAATGGTATCAATATGTGGGTGGTTGCCGATAATATCCGCAAAGGGGCGGCCCTCAACGCGGTGCAGATTGCCGAGATCCTGATTCGGGAGTATCTGTAAATGAAATAAAATAACTCTCACAGAGGCACAAAGACACAGAGATGAATGAAAATGAAATAGGAACGATAATCGTGGATTGTGCTGTACATTTGCATCAAGCACTGGGTCCAGGGCTTTTGGAAACTGTCTATGAGGTCGTTCTTAACGACAGATTGTAAAAAAGAGGGTTGCGAGTAGAAAGGCAGGTGGGGATTCCCATTGAATTTGAAGGTAATTTATTTAATGAAGGCTTTCGAGCTGATCTCATTGTAGAAGAAAAGGTTATTATTGAGTTGAAGTCGGTTGAAAAAGTAAGTTCGGTGCACAAAAAACAATTGCTAACTTATCTGAAATTGACCGGATTGAAACTGGGATATCTTTTAAATTTCGGCGACGTCCTGATGAAAAATGGTATAACCAGAACTATTAATGGAAAATTACAAAAATTCTCTGTGCCTTTGTGTCTCCGTGAGAAGAAATCGATAATCACGTAACCCAGGCAGTAAATAAACATCTGTTTTTTCCGGATATTACCCGAATATTTACCTCATGTCTAACGTAACCCATTGATTTGTCAAGGATAAATGCTGAATCATCATTGCTGATCTCTTACCCTTACCCTGATTGTTCCGTCGGCGTTTGAACCGTTTCGGGAACGATCAGGGTTTTTGTTTTGGGAACAGTTGGATCTATGGAAAAAGTCGGAACCCCTTTCAGAGAGCGGCTGCTGAACCTGATTTTTTTCTGGTGCCGGCTGCGATTGGTGCAATGGCTGACTAACCGCTGTTGCGTCAATAAAGTCAGGTTGCAAAAAACAGTGGTGGTCAAAAAGGTGGTCGAAGCGGTAAACGGTTACTACCGGGAACATAAGCTGGAAGCGGCCATGGATGCCCGCCAGGCCCGCATCTACCAGAAAATTTATTTTCGCCAGAAAGCGAAAAGCATCCGGCAAAAATTAACCGCGCCGGAAGCTGAGGCGCCGGCGATCAAAGATCCCGCAAAACTGCAAACCCTGCTCTTTTTTTACCGGCGTCGGGCACTGGAGCTGAATAAACAAAAGCAGCCGGCCGCCATCATTGATTATCTGTCCCGCTATTATATCGAGGATATGGCCGCTGATTTCGATCCGGCTTTCCTGATTACGTTCCGCAGCATCGCCCGCCACATTTTTCCCCACTTTGTAAAAAGTATCAGGTTGTCAGAAGAGGAACCGGGAGTCTTCGCCCAGGTAAGGGATCTCATGGGTAAAGCTCCGGTTTTTATCCTCCCCAACCATATTTCTAATGCTGACCATATCCCCATCTGTATTGCCATCAATGGTTTCAGCGGCCTTCATCCGGTTATTGCCGCCGGGGCCAATCTTTTTCGCGGCGTATCAAACTGGATTATGCCCCGGGTGAATGCCTATAAAATCAGGCGGGAACACCTCGGTCGGGATTCCCGGTGGTTCCAGAATCTCAAATGGTTTCATAACCCGGTGTATCGCCAGGTTCACAGTGAATATTTGCATTATCTCTGGGACCACAATGAACCCTTTATGTTTTATATTGAAGGAACTCGCTCCCGGGACGGCCGGATAGGCAAACCGAAAAAAGGGATCATGGAGAACATGGCCGATTATGTCAAGAATACCGGGCGCCAGGTTTACCTGGTTCCGGTTTCCCTGTCTTATACCATTGTTCCCGAGGATGTGGATATTGAAGCGAGCCGGACGGGGAAAAACATTTCAGAAAAAGATATTTTTACCCAGCTGGCCATTTTGGACAAACAATATGCTAAATTGCCGGATTCGGCCATTCATGTTCATTTTTCGACGCCGATTTCCTATGGAGCGGAATCGAAAAATCTCGATGATACCGTGACCAGGTTGATGGAATCGATCAGTAGGGGAGTAGTGCGGCCGTATACGTCACTGCTGGCTGAGGCGATTATGAATATGGATGTAGATGGCCGGGATGAAAAGTCTTTCACCATCCAGGAGATCAGCGATTATTTCCTCGAGCATTTTGAATCGTTGCCGGAAGTAGCTGATGCCGATGTCGCCCATGATATCATGATGGCCATTGAAGCTTTCTGCCGCAAAGGATTTATCCGGCAAGACAGAATGTCAGGGGATTTTCAGCTGGAGAATATGCCGCTTATCCGCCAATATGCCCGACGTATTGCCCATTTGAGCTGAATATATGGCCGGAAATGGACAGCTGGCAGGGAATTATCGGCTGTTTTTAAGCGCTTGACTGAATACAGCGAATTCCTTCTCCCCGCCAGGCCGGCTTAAAACAGCCGTTGCAGGAGGTGCAGCTGGATGGACTGAGATCGCCGTCCTGCCAGCGATTGATTAGTTCAGGTTCCCTGATCAGCGGCCGACAGAGGGCTATCAGGGGGATGCCCAGACTTATGATTTTATCGATGGTCCGGGGTGAACGGATGCCGCCGACAGTGATTACCGGAATGTTAACTGTCCGCTGGATGGCAACCGCATCATCTAAAAAATATGCTTCTTTTTCCGGTTGATCAATTTTCATGATTACCGGTTGTTTTGGTGAACTTGCCTTGCTTCCTCCACTGATTTCAATGGCATCCAGGCCCATTTCCTCCAGACGTTGACAGATTTCCACGGTTTCATCGAGCATTAAACCGTTTTCCAGGTAATCCTGGCCGTTGATTTTTATGGTCAGGGGAAAATCCCGGCCCACTACCTCCCTTGTCCGCAGAAAACATTCCCGCAAAAAACGAAAGCGATTGTCTAATGAACCGCCAAAATCATCTTGCCGTTTATTGATGGCCGGTGAAAGAAACTGGCTGATCAGATAGCCGTGGGCGGCATGCAGTTGGACGCCGTCACATCCCGCCTCTTTGGCCCTTCCAGCCGCGGTGGCAAAATCATTGATCAACTTTTTTATTTCTTTCCGGGTTAATTCTTGTGGTCGTTGGTCAAAGAGCTGGTGGTCGATGGCGCTGGGCGCTTTGGCCGGCAGCCTGGAAATTTTGGGATTCGCCTGGCCGCCGCAATGGACCAATTGAATGAACAATCGGGAACCTGATTGGTGTACTATCTCGGCCAGTTCCGCCAGGGGTTCCATCACCCGGTCTTGATCCAGTCCTGCTTGCCCGTGATGCTGGCGTCCTTCGGGGCTGATAAAGGTATAGCCTGAAGTCAGCAGGGCGGCCCCACCAGCGGCAAGAGTTTTATAGATTTTTATTTGTTCGGGAGTAACTTCTCCCTTGATCCCGGCCATCCCATCCCAGGTTGCCGAACGGATGAAACGATTTTTAAGCTCCAGGTTGCCGATGAAAGTCGGGGTGAAGG
>JAYEKE010000022.1 GCA_034660915.1 Pseudomonadota bacterium | reverse complement strand
TCACGGATGACTGTACTGCCTGTGGCACCTGTATTGAAAGCTATGAATGTCCATCATTGATCAGCGACGAATCCGAGACCGTTCATATCGACCCACTTACCTGCGTCGCCTGTGGTTTATGTATTGATGTCTGTCCCTTTGGCGCCATCGTTGGAGAAAAGTGAAAGGAAGTATTAAGACATGAAAATCATCATTGCCGGCGTCGGCGGCCAGGGGGTAGTTTTTCTTTCCCGGCTGTTTGCTGAAGTAGCCATGCAATCCGGCGATCAGCTTATTTCCTATGAAAGCCACGGAATGGCCATGCGCGGTGGTTCAGTCAGCAGTCACCTGAAAATCGGGGAATACCAGTCGCCGCTCATCAGCAATGGTGAGGCCGATATTCTTCTGGTACTGGCAGCCGAAGAACTGCCAAATGTCCGTCATCTTCTGCGCCATTCCGGGCAGTTGTTTATTAACGCGGAAAAAGCAGTGGCAGGCCTCGAAGACTATCAAACCGCGATGATCCCGGCAAGCCTCATGGCCATGGAGCACAACCTGCCCCAGGCCGTCAACCTGCTGCTTGCCGGATTTGCCAGCTCCCATTCCGGTTTTCCCTACTCAGCTGTCCAGTTTCGCTCGGCCCTGGAGGAAATGCCAATCAAGGAAAAAATAAGGGCGGCGAATATCGCCGCCCTTAATCTGGGATGCAGTTGGAAAGCCTCCCGATAATATGTGCAAATATTCGACTTTGTCTATAGATTGACAAATTTTTATTATTTCTCACAGAGACACGGAGTCACAGAGGGCAAATGACTCGGGTTCTCTGTGACTTTGTGCCTCTGTGAGAGTATTTTTATCTTTTCTGAAAACGTAGTCGAATGTTTACTAATATGTCCCCATATGTATTTATTGAATGGGGGAGATGCTGCTCACCTTAAACTCTGCAGCTAGCAGTTTATCCTTCAATTTATCAGTCTGGACTTCACAAACCCGAAAAACCAGTTGCCGGCGACCATAAACCGGGACATCATCAACCACTGCCAGGCTGCAAAGGGTCAGCTTCAGCTCATCCAGGATACTGATAACTTTGATAATCGCATCCTGATCTTTCGGAAAATCCTCGATGGTAACCCGGCTGGATGGCACTTTATTGGCGCCCAGCATGGTCAAAAAAGCCCGGTAAATATCTGATTCGGTAATAATCCCCACCAATTTTCCACCATCCACCACCAACAGGGCGCCAATTTGATGCTTTGTTCCCAGGATTGCCGCCTTTTCCAGGGTCATATCCGGTGAACAGGTAATCAGCTTTTTAGTCATAATATCGGCTACCGTCATTTTTGCCAGCAGGTAATTCAACTCATGGATGCTGAGTGATGTAGCTGCTGATGGCTGGGCTTCCCTGAGGGTATTCAAGGTAACAATTCCCACCAGTTTTTTCCCATCCAGAACCGGCAACCGCCTGAAACCATGGTCTTTCATGATTTTTTTGGCATCGATGGCCAGGGTATCCGGAGTGACGGTTATGGGGTTTTCTTTCATCCAGTTGCTTACAAACATTTTTCAACTCTCCCAAAAAACATGGTTAGTCACTTTAATTAAGCTGTCAGCTATCAGCGCTTAGCCATTTCAAATTTTTCCCCAAAAAGGTCAAATAAATATAACCATGAAGGACATGAAGTCGTGAAGATTTTTAAGCTTCATCTTCTTCAAGCTCTTCATGGTAATAACGATTTCAGTCCCATTTCCGCTCATCCCTGATTTTCTTGCCGCCATCTGTGACAGCTCCCACCGGTAAAAGATTAACCACCGGGCGCAATTTAATACCATCCTGCACTGCCGCCACAAACTCTTTAGTGAATGTATCCACATCAGCGGGTTGTTCCTTCATCTCCAGATCAAAGGTCATGATGTCATTATTCTGTTCTCGGGTAACGACGATCTGGTAATTGGCCACCTGGGGAAATCCGGCCACCACTTTATCGGCCTGGGAAGGATGAACAAACATGCCTTTAACTTTGGTTATCTGATCAACCCGACCCATGATTCTGGTCAACCGCGGCGCGGTGCGGCCACAGGAACAGGGCTCTTCGGTAAAAGCGGATAAATCACCGGTTCCGAAGCGAATCAGAGGGTAGATCGGGTTAAACATGGTCACTACCACTTCTCCCGGTTCACCTGGGCCCAGGGGTTTCCCGGTCTGGGGATCAACAATCTCCACATAGGCATTGCTGGTAAAATGCATGCCGCTTTTCTCCCGACATTCATAGGCAAGGCAACCACAATCCGCGGTTCCATATCCCTGGCACAGGGTCATACCGTACATTTCTTCCACTTCCGCCCGCAAGGCATCAGTTAATATCTCGGCAGCCACATAACCAATTTCCAGCTGCAGATCATTACGGGGATCAATCCCCATCTCCCGGGCTTTCTCGCCAATTTTACGTAAGAAACTGGCCATCCCCACAAATCCGGTCACTCCCAGGTTTTTCATCAGCTGCACCTGGGTTTCCGTATTGCCAACCCCGGTGGGCAGGACACAACAACCAATCTCCAACAATGATTCCTCGAACATCAGGCCTGCCGGAGTCATTTGGTAGCCAAAGGTATTAATCACCACATCTTGAGGACGAAAGCCAGCGGCATAAAACCCTTCGGACCAGCCCCAGAAATCCGGCACCCGTCCCTGGGGGTCGTAAATTGGCCCGGGTGACATGAAAATACGCTTCAACTCATTGACCGGTACGGTCAGAAAGCCACCAAAAGGCGGATTTTCCGCCTGCAGCTGTGCCAGTTTGCTCTTCGAGGTTACCGGAAGTTTTGCCAGGTCAGCCGTTCCTTTAATATCATCCGGGGTAACGCCGGCATCAGCAAATATTTTAGTAATGGCCGGAGCCTCCCGATAGGCCATAACGCACAAGTCTCTCACCTGTTCATCATTATAAGACTGCCATTCGGCAGCGGATGCGGTTTCCCGCTCTTTATTTAAAAAACCGGCACTGCGGTTTATCGTCGTCATTTTCAGCTTCTCCTTGGATTCCAGCTCTCAGCAGTCAGCTCTCAGCTCTCAGCTAAAAGTCCTACTATTTCATGGTCTGGAATTTGTTTTACCAATTGATAGTTTTACAAATATACCAAGTACGCAGAATACTTGGCACAGGAATATCTTTTAATCTTTAACCTTGCACCTTGCACCTTGCACCTTATACCTTGCACCTCTCTTTTACAACCACCGCTTACGGCGCTTGTAGTGCTTCACATCTTTATAGCTTTTCTTTTTCCCCACTTCGGAAAGACCTAAGTAAAATTCCTTGACATCGGGATTGTTGCGCAGGCTTTCCGTGTCATCATCCATCACCACCTTGCCGCCCTCCATGATGTAACCATAATCCGCTATCCGCAGGGCCAGGTTGGCATTCTGCTCCACCAGCAGAATAGTAGCTCCTTCTTCCTTGTTTATCCGCTGGACAATCTCAAAAATCTCTTTCACCAGCAACGGCGCCAGTCCCAGGGATGGTTCATCCATCATCATCAGTTTCGGCTTTGACATCAAGGCCCGACCAATGGCCAGCATCTGCTGTTCTCCACCACTCATGTAGCCGGCCACCTGCTTATGGCGTTCTTTTAACCGGGGGAAGTAGCTGAACACCCTTTCCATATCCCGTTTAAAGTTCGAACGGTCTTTACGAACATGCCCACCGACTACCAGGTTTTCGGTAACCGTGAGATCTTTAAAAATCCGCCGTCCTTCCATTACCTGGAAGATACCGTCCTTGACAATATCCTCCGCTTCCTTTTTATTAATGACCTCACCCATGAACTCGATAGTCCCATCGGTCACCTCCCCCTCTTCCGCTTTCAGCAGGCCGGATACCGCTTTCAGGGTGGTGGTTTTGCCGGCCCCGTTAGCACCCAGCAAGGTGACAATCTTTCCCTCGGGAACCTCAAGGGACATCCCTTTCAACACCAGGATGACCTCGTTATATATTACTTCAATGTTGTTGATGCTAAGCATGTTACTCATGGGCATAAACTCCGAGGGGATGGTATATAGTAGCCGGGAACCGGAACCAAACTGCAATTCCGGCCCCCGGCTTAATTTTGCTGACTATAACGTTATAATATTATCGTTTTACGATGATTTTACCGGTGACCGGAACCAGCTTAGCATCTTTCACCTGATAGATACGCAGACCCAGGGAACCTTTATGGCTTTCCTTGGTAAAGGTGATGGGCACGGTCAGACCGCCGGTATCAAAGTCCTTAAGATTTTCAAGGGCGTCTTTGATGGTTTCACCGGTAATTTTGCCTTCAATCCGGCTGATGGCTTCAGCCATTACCTGCATGGCCACAAAACCCTGGAAATAATTAACCAGCTGGACTTTCCCCGGATGGTATTTTTCACTGATTTCGCGGGCCTTTTTCACCCCGGGCAGATGGACATCATCCCAGGTAGCGAAAGGGTTAGTCCAATAACAGCCTTCCGCGGCATCACCAGCATTAAGCATGGTCTGTTGACTCATGGCCCAGTTGAGGGCGAAAAATTTGGTCCGCAGTCCCAGTTTTTTGGCGTCCTTGAGGATGGTCGCCATGACGGAAGTCTCCTGGACAATGGCATAGTCCGGATCTTTCTGTTTCATGCTTAAAAGCTGCGGAGTGGCATCCAGCGCCCGCAGGCCGATGACCGGGGTATCAACAATATCTACATCAACTTCCTTGGCATAAGCCTCAGCAGCCGGGAAATGATGACCATGATAATCCACATCAAAGAAAGGAGAACGGCCAAAACCGGTATCATTATAAATCAGGGCAACCCGGGGTCTCCGGCTCTTATCGGTCCAGTTGGTGGCGATATATTTCAGCGCTACCCGAGCCTGATCGGCATAGGTTGTCCCGACCATAAAGTTATAGGGGGTTACCGCCGCATTGGTCAGATGCTCGGAATAAGAAGCGGACATATAAGGGATATGATCCTTGGTAATAATGGGGGACATGGCTTCAGTGTCACCGGTACCCCAACCCTGGATAGCAACCACACCGGCATTCTTAAATTTCTTATAAGCAGCCAGTGCCTGGGGAATTTTGTAGGCATAGTCAACATCCAGCAACTCAATCTTCATCCCATTAATGCCGCCGTTGTCATTAATATAACGGACATAATCGCGTACCCCTTCCGCATAGGGGGTGCCGACGCTGCCGGTGCCGCCGGTAATGTCAAACAGGCCACCGATCTTGATGGTTTTGGCCGCCATTGCCGTCGTGCCAACAAAGCAAAGCGCCAGAGATAATGCAATCACCAGAAATAATCGTTTCTTCATCTTTCCCTCCTCACAAGTTTAGGTTTTTCCTCGGTCAAGCATGTACGATTATATTATCTGACAATGCATCCATATGCGTACAACACATTGTCTAGTTGCTGCTTCGCCAGACTTCGAATTCTTCGTACCGCGGCGGGTCCATCCTTCGCCCGCCTACCGCATCGGTTTGCACCTTTGCTTCGCGAGGGGGACACTCTTGACTTGCCGCCGGCAGGTATTGGTTTATGCTCAGCTTTTTCCAGCTACCAGCCGCTGACCATTAACTACTGTTTCTATGCGGGAAGTCAAGAATGTCCCCAATCCCGGCGACCCCACTTCCCACTACCTTTTACCTTTTACCTTTAGCCTTTTTCCTTTAGCCTTTTTCCTTTAGCCTTTTTCCTTTAGCCTTTTTCCTTTAGCCTTTTACCTTTAGCCTTTTTCCTTTAGCCTTTTACCTTTAGCCTTTTACCTTTCTTTTAATAA
>JAYEKE010000021.1 GCA_034660915.1 Pseudomonadota bacterium | reverse complement strand
AAAGTTATCTTTGCCGGGGCCGGAGCCGGAGCACCCGATCTTCTGACCCTGCGCTGCGCCAAGGCTCTGGAGCGCGCCGATCTGGTAATTTACGCCGGTTCCCTGGTCAACCCCAAAGTGTTGGAACACTGTCCGGCGGCTTGTCGCCTGGTTGACAGTGCCAAACTGAATCTTGATCAAGTTATTGAATTAATCAGGGAAGCGTTTGCCCGGAAACAAAGTGTCGTGCGTCTCCATACCGGTGATCCCTCCATGTACGGCGCCATTTCCGAACAGATGAACCGGCTTGATGAGTTGGGAATTGATTTTGAAGTAATTCCCGGAGTCAGCAGTATCTTTGCCGCCGCCGCTGAACTGAAATGTGAACTGACGATGCCGGGTATCAGCCAAAGCCTCATCCTGACCAGGATGACGGGCAAGACGCCGATGCCGGAACGGGAAACGGTGGCCAATTTTGCCGCCACCGGGGCGACCATGGCCTTTTTCCTGAGTGCCGGCAACCCGGAAACCCTGACCACGGAACTGCTTGAAGCGGGAGTGGCAGCCGAAACCCCAGCTGCCGTCGTCTACCGGGCCAGCTGGCCAAACCAGAAGATTATCCGGGGAACGGTGGCTGATCTGGCTGAAAAAACCACGGCGGCCGGTATCAATCGCCAGGCCCTGGTGTTGGTCGGCCGGGTCCTGGAGCGTTCCGGCAATCTTTCACTTCTCTATGACAAACATTTTTCCCATGGCTATCGGAATCAGCGGGAGGATGAGTTTTTTGCTGGTGATATCGCTCTCTACGCCATGTCAGAAGAGGGCTACGCCAAATCTTTAGAAATTGCCACGGGCTTGAATTCGGCGACAATCTTTATTCCTAAACGTATTCTAAAGCCCGGGGATACAACCCAATCATTTGCCCCGAGTCAACTGGGACAGCTGCTGGAGAAAAACTGGAACCTGTTTGCCGGCCATCTTTTTATCGCCGCCGCGGGGATCGCGGTCCGTAAAATCGCGCCGCTGCTCAAACATAAAACCAGCGATCCGGCGGTGGTGGTCTGTGATGAAAACGGAGCCCAGGTTATCAGCCTGGTGGGTGGTCATATTGCCGGAGCCAATCGTCTGGCCCGCAAGGTTGCCGCCATTACCGGGGGGCAGGCGATTATTACGACCGCCACCGATACCCACGGTCTGGTCGCTTTTGATGAATTGGCAGCCCGACAGGGCTGGCGGATTGAAAATCCCAAAAACATTAAAATCTTCAATGCCGCGCTGCTCGACAATGAAATGATCGACATTTTTTTGCCGGAAGAAATTTTTCAGCGCCACTACCTGAACAAAAGCAAACTGATAAAGGTTTCCACAGTTGCCGAGATCAAGGCCGGGCTGGCGGTTGTTCTCGATCCTCCGGCCGGCTGGCAGCCGCCGGCAACCACCGATCTGTTGATCCTACATTCGGAGTCAGCATGAGAAAGCTGGTCCTGGGAGTCGGTTGCAAGCGTCATGTCAGTATCGAAGAGCTGGAAAAGGCTCTGGATGAATTTTTGCACAGGCATGGCGTTGAACGACAGGAATTGTTCATGCTGGCCAGCTGCGATGTGAAAAATAACGAGCCCGGACTTCTAAAACTGGCCTGCCGGCTTGGGGTTAACATTAAATTTTTTCCGCCAACCGCACTTTGTCAGGTGCCAATCCCCAATCCTTCGGCCCGAGTACGGGAAAAAATCGGCAGCCCTTCGGTGGCCGAAGCCGCTTCGTTGCTGGCCGGCAAAGGTCAGCTGATCGTACCAAAACAGAAGTTCATCACTATTACCTTTGCCCTGGCAACCTGCAAACTGGAAAACCAGGAAAGTAATCTAAATGGATAATATAAATATGACAGGAACAGTCTACGTCATCGGCCTGGGGCCGGGCCGACGCGATCTTGTTACCCCGGCCGCTCTGGCGGCTATTGAACGCTGCCCGGTCATTGCCGGCTACACAAAATATGTCGCCCAGATCAATGATCTGTTGGCAGATAAAAAAGTTATTAAAAACGGCATGGGCGGTGAAGTGGAACGCTGCCGCCTGGCCCTTGAAGAAGCTTTGCAAGGCCAGGATGTCTGTGTTGTCTGTTCCGGTGATCCCGGTATTTTCGCCATGGGCGGTCTAATCTATGAACTCAGGGATCTGGAAAAGCGCTTTGTCGATATTGCCATCGAGGTGGTTCCCGGCCTGACCGCGGTCAATGCCGCCGCGGCCCGGCTCGGCTCCCCATTAACCAACGGTTGTGCCATTATCAGCCTTTCCGATCTGCTCACTCCGACGGCAACAATTATCCGCAATCTTGAGGCAATATCAAGATCAGATATGGCTTGTGCCCTTTATAATCCCGCTGGTAAAAAACGGCGGGAGTTGCTGAACCGGGCAGTAGAGATTTTCCGTCAGCATCGAGGCGCTGAAATTCCGGCTGCCGTGGTCAAGCACGCGAGTCGGAAAGATGAAGAAAAATGGCTCGGTCGTCTTGGCGATCTGCCGCTGGAAATGGTTGACATGAACTCCCTGATTGTCATTGGCAACTCAACATCGGTAATCAATAAGGGGATCTTTTATGACCGGAGAGGGTATGCTGAAAAATACTTCAAGCAAAACTGATTTTTCAGCTTTCTGTATCGGGGCAACCCATTCTGGTAGTGGTAAGACGACTATCACTCTGGCTCTCTTACGGGCTTTAAAACGCCGGGGTCTCTGTCTGCAGCCGTTTAAATGCGGTCCCGACTATATTGATCCTACCTTTCACACCCGAGCCGCCGGCAAACAATCGATTAACCTTGACACCTGGATGATGACCTCCCCGGGAGTGCAAAAATCCTTTGCCCGGGCCTGTCAACCGGCTGACGTTGCCATTGTTGAAGGAGTCATGGGACTGTTTGACGGCTTTTCTCCAACTTCTCTCGCAGGCAGCAGCGCCGACTGCGCCCGTTTGCTTAATCTGCCGGTTGTCCTGGTGGTGGACGCCCGCGGCATGGCCGGCACCATTGCGCCGTTGGTAAAAGGGTTTTGTGAATTTCATCTGGCCGTCCGTATTGCCGGCATTATCGCCAACAACGTCGGCAGCGATTCACACGCTCAACTACTGCATGAGGCTTTGGCCGCCGCCAGACTGCCACCGCTGCTCGGCGCTTTACCAAAAATACCGGAATGGCGGCTGGAAGAACGCCATCTCGGCCTGGTTCCTTTCCTCGAAAACCGAAAAGCGGATGAATGGTTTGAAAGCCTGGCCGATGGCGCTGAAAAACATATCGATATTGACCGGCTGCTGGAAATTTCCCGAGTGTCGAAACCGGCTGCACCCAAGCAAAAACCACTGCCAAAGGCCAAGATTCGTTTAGGTCTGGCCCACGACCAGGCCTTCCATTTCTACTATCCTGACAACCTCCAGTTGCTGCGTCAGGCCGGTTTTGAAATCGTTGAATTTTCTCCGCTTGCGGACCAAAAACTACCGAGTGATATCTCGAGCATTTTCCTCGGAGGCGGCTTTCCCGAAGTCTTTGCCAACGAGCTGGCTGCCAATGAAAACATGCGCCTGGCAATTAGAGATTTCAGCAAAGAAGACGGGTTGGTCTACGCGGAATGCGGCGGCTTCATGTTCCTGGGAGAAAACCTTACAGACAATCAGGGGAATAAATTCCCCATGTGTGGAATCATACCGGGAGACTCGGTAATGCAACCTCGACTTCGCACTTTGGGCTATCGCGAGGTGACCACGCTGGCCGAAACTCTTTTCGGGCCGACCGGCACCAGCCTGCGGGGACACGAATTTCACTGGTCGGAGATGGAGATATCCAGTTCCCATACCAGACTCTATTCACATAAAGATCGCCGGGGTAATCACCGAGATAGTGGTTTCCATGACAAAAACGTCTTCGCCAGCTATATCCATCTCCATTTTTTCTCCCATCCCAAGGCCGTTAAATACTGGTTTAAGATGGCAGCACAAATTTAACATGCATAGCAAACAGCTATGCTTGACAATCTGGTCATAGCATTTGTCAACCATCCACAGTTATGGTATAAAGCAGTGTATGCCAATGAAAGTATTTAAAATCGGAGAGATGGCCGAGAGGTCGAAGGCGGTTGACTCGAAATCAGCTGTGGGCTACGCTCACCGTGGGTTCGAATCCCACTCTCTCCGCCATTAAAAAGGACTTTCCGGATGCCCGGAAGTCCTTTTTATTTTTGCGGCAGCTATGGCCATGGGAAAACAGAAGATCTACGATGTCTGTATTATTGGTGCCGGACCATCAGGCGGATATTTAGCCACGCTGCTGGCCCGTCAGCAGGTTTCGGTGATCATAATCGAGCAATCGCCTCTTCCCCGGCCCAAAGTATGTGGAGGCGGTCTGTCGCAAAAATCATTCAGGCAGCTCAGCCTCTCCCCGACTGCAATCGATGCCCGGATAATTTCCGGAACTTATCTGGGTTTTAAGGACAAGGGGGTCTTTTACCAGGAAATGCCCGGAGCCGGCTACACGGTCAGCAGGTCCGGTTTTGATTACTGCCTGGCCCAACAGGCTGTAAATGCCGGAGCGACACTGATGGCACCGGCAACGTTCAGACATTTTTCTCCCCAGGGCACAACCATCACGGTTTCAACCTCTGAGGGTCCGGTGACAGCCAGGATTCTGGTGGGAGCCGATGGTGTATTCAGTCCGGTGCGCAAGCAGCTTTTTCCAGGCAAAAAACCCTTCCTGGCCCATGCAATTCAGGCCAAAGCCTATCCTGAAGATCCGCGAACACTTGAACGTTTCGGTTCCCGGACATGGCTGGATTTCGGAGCTATTGACAAAGGTTATGGCTGGATATTCCCCAAAAGGGAGCATTTCAATATCGGCCTCTACAAGATTGCCACCACGACGAAAAACCGACCGCTACGCCGCCTGCTGGCTGAATTTGCTGCTGTAAACCCGCTGTTACAAACTTGCCGACTTGAAGAAATCAGGGGTGGAACCCTGCCGGTTAAACCCATAGGAACAAAAATCAGCCAGGGGAATGTTCTGCTGACCGGGGATGCCGCCGGTCTGTGTGAAAGCATTTTCGGCGAAGGGATTTATTACGCCCTGCGAAGTGCCCGGCTGGCAGGGAAAAGCATTATGGATTCCCTTAGCGGCACGAACATGTTGGAGAAAAGCTATAACCAGAAAATCAAAGTAATTACCAAAGAACTGTTTTTTTCCCGCATCCTGGCCGATATAATTTATTTCAACTCCCAGGCAACGTTTGACTGGCTGGTAAAAAACGAGTGGGTAATCCAGCAGTTCACTGACCTGATCCGGGGAATAAATAACCATTCAACCTGCTTGATAAAACTTGTTACCGGCCTTCCATGCTGGCTTCCGGCTCCTCGACGACAAGTGGTCAGTCAGAAAGCAATTTTTGATCAGCTCAACTCATCAACCAGGAGTCAGAAGACAGATGTAAGAAGACGGGAAACCAATATTTAGACTTCTGACTTCTGACTTCTGAAACATTATAATCGCAGACGGAGCAGACAGGACGTATTACCATGAAAATGAAAACAAAGGATCCAAAAGCACTCAATATCCGGAAACAGCGAAAAGAATTCCTGGCCAGAATCTGGGCTGAACCAGAGGGGAAATGGTGGCAACAGCGGTTTTTTCACTTCATGCGCATTTGCGCCATCATCATCCAGGAATTCAAAAAAGACGCCGTCACTTTAAGAGCCAGCGCTCTTACCTTCACCATCGTCTTATCCCTGGTTCCCATGCTGGCACTGAGTACCGCGGTTCTCAAGGGCCTGGGTGCCGGCGATCAGCTTCGGGGAACCGCCTATAAATTGATAGCCCAGGTTTCAGCTGAACCGGAGAAAAACACGGCAGGAGATCAGAAAACATCCCCCCCATCCCCTGCCGACACTTCGACCAGCAACAGCCGTCAGGGTGATAAACCGGCCGACAAGGATTTAAGCAGCCATTTACGGGCCGCAGTTGATCAGGTTTTTGATTATGTTGATCGCACCAACTTTGCCACTCTGGGCGCCGCGGGAATTATCATCCTGTTTTTTACCGTTATCATGGTTATCGGCAGTATCGAGGAAGCCATGAATGCCATCTGGAGGGCTCCATACGGCCGTCCTCTAGGCCGCCGGATTATGGATTACCTGGCCCTGATGGTTCTCTTTCCCATTGCCATCAATGCTGGTCTGGGGATGTCCGCCGCCCTGAACAGCCCGGTACTGACTGATAAACTGAAATATTTGCTGCCGGCCAACTGGCTCTTGATCTTGAGCTCACAGCTGTTTCCCTTCCTGGTGCTTACCGGCACCTTCACCTTGCTTTACCAGTTTCTACCCAATACCAAGGTAAAGTTTTTTCCGGCCCTGGCCGGCGGTCTGGCGGGAACCATTGGTTTGCTGCTGATCCAGAAAATCTTTTTGCACCTGCAGCTCGGCGTCGCCAGGTATAATGCCATTTATGGTTCGTTTGCCACCGTACCACTTTTTTTACTCTGGATTCATCTAGGCTGGATTGTTTTTCTGACCGGAGCTGAAGTAGCCTTCGCTCTTCAGGTATATCGTTATTATCAGCCAAAACAAACAATCATCACCCCGGTAAAACGGCTTGCTCTCAGTCTGGATTTACTGACACTTATCTTCAAGGATTTTCAGCAGCAAAAACAAAGCAATTTAGAGGACGTGGCTCAAACAATGAATGAACCGGAACCAACAGTTCGGAACATCAGTGCTGATTTACTGGACGCCGGACTATTGCGACGGGTTAACGGCAATGAAGACTACCTGATGCCGGCCGGCCCGGCAGAAACCATGAAGCCTTCCGCCATCATCGACATCATCTGGGGAAAACAGCCGGGAAACAGCCCGGGTGGCAAGCTGACGGCAAAAGTCATGCAGGCGGTACATGAATCCACTTCCCGCTTTACCATCGCCAAGGTTATGATGGAAAAGGAACATTAAAAAATTACTCGACTTTCTGAATTAAGCTAAGAACAGTTGAAAAAATTTCGTAGATGTTCCGGCATGGCTCTCGCTCATTCTCGCCGGCCGTCCATGGCCTGCCTGTGCGTGCCGCACGTAGACAGGCCGGCTTCCGAGGCGCCCGCCGCGAATCACATCGTGTGATTCGTTCGGCGGTCAATACCGCTATGAGCCAAGCCCGAACATCCAGCAATATGCCCTGGCAATGCAAGTCAGAAAGTTGAGAAATTACCTTAATAATGGGCACCGCTGAATTTTCATGAAACCATGGGGATTGAAACCTGGGGACGGCCAATCAAAGGCGGGGTATAAACACTTAAGTCGGTGGCAAACACCTTTTCCAGGATTCGCTTTTGCATTACTTCGACGGTTTCACCCTGAAAGGCAATCTGACCATCCTGGAGCAGAAAAAGATAATCACTAAAAATACTGGCTATATTCAGATCATGAAAAATAGCCAGCACCGCCAGATCCTCATCCCTCACCTTTTTTTCCACCAACCGCAGGATTTTAACTGAATGGCGAATATCAAGATTGGAAGTCGGCTCATCCAGCAACAAAAGTTTCGGTTCCTGAACCAAGGCCCGGGCCAGCAGTACCAGCTGCCGTTCACCACCACTGATCTGGGTAATGAGTCGATCCTGCAGATGTTCTATACCGGTTTCCGCCATAATCCGGGAAACCACCGGATCGTCTTCAAGGTAACCTTTGGCAAATAAACCGGAAATATGAGGATTGCGCCCCATGGCTACCACTTCACGGACCAAAAAAGGGAATGAGATATGCGTATCCTGGGGCACTACCGCGATCTGGGTTGCCAGCTCACGGCGGCTGAAGGCTTCCAGGTTTCGACCTTTCAGCAGGAGTTCACCACCCTGAGGCTGAAATACCCGGCAAAGATTATTAATCAAAGTGGATTTACCTGAACCATTGGGGCCCAACAAACCACAAAAAAAACCGGTCCAGAGACTGAAGGAAACATCCTCCAGCACCGTCTTACTGCCATAGCCACAGCTTAAATTATTGACCCGCAGCAGTTCATTATAGGATCGTCTGGATAAAAGAGATTCTTTTTCAGCCTGGATTCTCATCAATAAATCATCACTTTCAGACAATTCTTAACGGGAGCCATTGAAAACCCGGGACTGTCCCCGGCTTCATCGGGGGCTGTCCCTGGTTTTCTTAACGGGAGCCATTGAATTTTTTCTTGAAAATATAGCAGAAAAATGGTGCTCCCAGCAATGCAGTCACCACCCCCACGGGAATTTCCGTCGACCCGGCAATTGTCCGCGCCAGGGTATCGGAAAGGATTAATATCCCCCCACCCAGCAAAGCTGATGCCGGAATCAGGGTCCGATGGTTGGGACCGAGGATCAGCCGGTTGATATGGGGCACCACCAGGCCGACAAAACCAATCACGCCGCTGATAGATACAGCGACTGCGGTCAGCAGGGAGGTAAACAACAACAGACGACGACGTATCTGGTGAACATCCACACCCAGCTGCATGGCGGTGGTATCACCCATGGCAATAATGTTAAGATGCCGGGCATGAGCCTGCATGATAATAAAACAGACAATAAAATAGGGTAACAAAATATAAACATGCTGCCAGAGCCGACCAGAAAGGCTGCCCATAATCCAAAAAACGATAGCCGACAGGTTGTCACCGGCAATACTTTTACAAAAACTGATTAATGCTGACAAGAATGAGGCAACAATCACCCCGGCGAGTATCAGACTTTCCGGTAAAAGCCGACCTTCACTTTTGGCAATGAAATAGACAAAAAACAAAGACAGCAGGGCACCCGCAAAGGCAAAAAAAGGAATAATGCCAAAGCTATGCAACAGGGGAAGGCCAACAATCACCCCCTGAAGAATAATTGCCACCGTGGCCCCGAATGCCGCCCCGGCGGAAACCCCAATGGTAAAAGGATCAGCCAGAGGATTAAGCAGCAATCCCTGGAATACGGCCCCGGCCATCCCCAGGGAGGCACCTACCAGCAGGGCCACCAGAATACGGGGCAGCCGCACGTCCCAGACTATCAAATGGTGACTCAGGGGCACCGTTTCACCATGCAGCAGACTTTTGAGCCCCGGCAATCCGCCAACCAGCGCCTTCAGTACTGCCGCCAGAGAAAGCTGGGCAGCTCCAAGCGCCGCCGAGATCATGATAATCAGAACAATAAAAAGAGATAACAGAATAAAGTAACAAACCGTCTTAGACATTCAGCAATTCTCAATGATGGTTTTTATTGCCGTCATATCAAGAGTGTCAGCCAGCAAATCAGCCAGTAAGTCCAAACCCTTTTCCTTTTGCGCTGCGAATGAACCTGTCGGCAGGGACGCTGTTTGGGCCCCAAAACGTTTTTGTTTCAACCGGTTCAGGTACTGGCGGCGAAAATCATCGTTATCAAAAATTCCATGGAAATAGGTCCCCCATACGGTCCCGTCAGCACTCAAGGCCCCATCATAATGAGCAGCCTGAGTGCTGTTTTCCGCCACCAGCAACAACGACTTGGCGCTGGACTCCAACCGGGTACGACCCATATGAATTTCGTAGCCGGAAACCTGAAGCTGGAACATGGTCGGCCAGGCACCAGCAACCAATTCACCACGACTCTGGACAGTCACTTTTTCCCGGGCCAACTCGGTTTGCACCGCCAAAAGCCCAAATCCCTCCACCCGTCCCTGGGTGGTCTCCACCTGGTAAGGATCGATAATACATTGACCAAGCATCTGATAGCCGCCACAAATACCAACAACCGCACCGCCGGCAGCCGCAAATTCAGTCATGCGATGAGCAAAACCCGCCTGGAGCAGCCGCTGCAGATCATCAATGGTATTTTTACTGCCGGGGATAATAACCAGATCATAACCGGCAATATCTTCTTCGGGCTGCAGATAGTCCAGCCGAACATCCACTTCTTGGACCAGGGCATCAAAATCGGTAAAATTTGAAATGTGGGGCAGTTTAATCACGGCCACCAGCAGTTTTTCAACCGGGGATACGGCCACTTCATCTTCGGCCCTCTTGCCATATCCTTCCACCGCCACTCCATCTTCCTCAGGCAGATAAAGATCACGGAAATAAGGAACCACCCCGACAAAAGGCACATCGCAACGGCGGGAGATGGTCTCCAATCCTGGTTCCAGCAGCCGACAATCACCGCGAAATTTATTGATCACAAAACCTTTGATCAATTCCCGTTCGGCAGGAGACAGTAATTCCATGGTACCCACCAGCGAGGCGAAAACTCCACCTTTATCAATATCTCCAACCAGCAGAACCGGTGCCCCGATGTGGGTTGCCAAACCCATATTGACAATATCATGCTCACGCAGGTTAATCTCCGCCGGACTGCCGGCCCCTTCAATAATAATTAATTCATAGTTGTCCTGTAAAAATGAAAAGCTGCTCAACACCGCTTCCCAGGCATTTCCCTTATACTGATGATACTTAACCGCTGACATATTGCCCACCGGAACACCGTGGATAATCACCTGGGCTCCGACATCACTGTTGGGCTTGATCAAAACCGGATTCATATGCACATGAGGCACCAACCCGCAGGCTTCGGCCTGCACCACCTGAGCCCGACCCATTTCATGACCCTCGGGAGTAATGAAAGAATTAAGGGCCATATTCTGGGCTTTAAAAGGGGCAACAGCTACCCCCAAACGGGCAAAATAGCGGCATAAACCAGCCACCAGCACGCTCTTTCCAACACTTGAACCGGTGCCCTGCACCATCAATAATTTTGCCTTGGTTTTGCTGAAAACCATCATAATTTATCCAACCACCAGACACTAACCAATAATGATTTTCAGGCTTTGCTTCGCCCTCTTCGAGGGTCGCGCTAAAGCAATGTCCCCGATCCCGGCAACCTTTAACCTTTGGCCTTTAACCTTTGGCCTTTAGCCTTTAACCTTTAGCCCCTTCGTCAATCATTTTGCCCTATCTGGTAAATGGGACATGACAAACGGTATTTACAGGTTTCTTTAGGGTGGTGACAAGCCAAACCTTCCCTGACTTCAAACACATCACCATATTTTTCACAGGTCAGATAGCGGCGGCCGGTAATGCCCCGCCGTTCATTTTCCAGTTTTTCATTAATCATTTTTCAAAAATCCTGTTTCGTTTTCATCACCATCACCAGACTTCAGGGTGAAGCAAACGGGCAATTTTTTCCAGTCCAAGAACGATTCTGGGGGAAGGCCGATCAACCAGGTCAGCTTCAATAACATAGACCTGGTGCAGACGAACAGCTTCAATGGAACGCCATTTTTTCCAGGTTCCGGCAAAACGGCGATAGTTCGTCTTGGGCGACATGGAAGAAATGATAATTACCTGGGGGTTATCAGCAATAACCCGTTCGATGGAATACCGGGGATACAGGATGGGATTTTTCTCGGTTACGAGAATACCACCAGCACGGCGAATCAAATCAGCGGCAAAAGTTCCACCATTAACAGTAACGATGGGATCGACTCCAACCTGATAAAAAACCCGTTTCTTCGGTCGCTGGGCAACTCGCCTCTCCACGACCCCAACCTGCTTTTTCATTGATAAAATAACCTGCTGGGCTTGAGGCAGGGTGCCCGTTATCTCACCCAGGTTACTGATACTCCGGTAAATATCATTCAAACTTCGAGGATTGACCCGATAGATGGGAATATGGAACTTTTTTAGTGAAACTATAATTTTTTCCTGTTTACCCTCCATACTGGCAACTACCAGATCCGGACGCAGGGAAATAATTTTTTCCAGATTAAGGTTAAAAAAGCTGCCGATTCTTGGTTTTGTCCGGGCGGCTGGTGGGAAAGTGGAAAAATCGGTTACCCCGACAACCTGTTTATCCAGCCCCAGGGAAAAAAGAACTTCCGTCAGGCTGGGAACCAGGGAGATAACGCGCTGGGGATGCGAGGGTATATCAACCCGGTTACCAACTTCATCAATAAACTCAGCGGCCTGCCCGATGTTCGGAAACAAACCCAAAGAGTCAAAGAAAAATAGCATCAACATCAGGACAAGATGCCAGGTTAACTTTTGTATTTTCATCTGCAAGTAACCATACTTAAAGATGTCCTGACAGCTGATGAACAAGGCTCAAGCCGGCACAATACTGACCTGGGAATACCGCATGCAGATGCCCCAGGACACTTCTGGTGGATAATGGGCCCAAACCGCGGACACCAAATTCCTTCAACCGTAAAAAATGATAGTCAAGGCTTAAAAATAGTTCAGCTGCCATGGATAAAGTAACAAAATGCGCGATACCCCGTTTTTTCTGGACCCGCTGACCGGCGGTGGCAACCAGTTTTTCCAGTGAAATCCCGGAATAAATCTCACCTTCAGCAGCAGCAAAAGCTTCCTTCAGCCCGTTTCCACCACCTGCGTTCTGCATTGATTTTTTGAACTTTTCATAGTCCGGTTTGGCAATAATACCGGCCGCCAGCAGTTGACTGCCAGCTATTTTGTCACAACTTTCTCCCAGGGGTAGAAAAAAAACCAGGTCATTCCAATATTTAGAAGCTTCAAGGGGAAATAAGCGCAGTTCACCTGACACTTCACGGGCATGGATATTCACCAGCCGCGATTCCAACCAGAAATGGTCAGCCAACTGCTGCAGCAATTGCTGGCGATCCACAACCATGGCCAGAGGGATGGAATCTTTGGGCAACACTATGGTCACCTGCTGTTTCTCAAGCGATGCCGCCAGCAGATAATCAAGGGCTTTTCCCAGAAAAGGTTCCTTAATCTGGACATAAGCAAGGAATTCGGCCAGGGTTCCCATCAGAATTCAATGCCGCGCTGGGCTGAAATTCCCATTTTATAGGGATGTTTAATCTCTTTCATTTCGGTTACCAGATCCGCCAGCTCAATAATTTCCGGCAGGGCATCACGACCGGTCAAGATAACATGAACATGGGACGGTTTATTGTTGAGGGTTTCAACCACCCGCTGAACAGGCAACAATTTATAGGAAAGGGCATAATTCACTTCATCACAGATAACCAGATCATAGTCACCGGATAAAATCGCCTGTTCACAAGCTTTCCAGGTATTTTCCGCCAACTCACAGTCGGCAGCTTCTGGTTCAGCCGCCCCCAATTTAAGAAAACCCTTACCCATCGGGGTAATAGTCAAATTAGCAAATTTTTTTGCTGCTTCCAGTTCACCATATTTCCATGAACCCTTGATAAATTGAATGATAATGATTTTAAAACCCTGGCCGGCAGCCCGAAAAGCAGTCCCCAGAGCTGCGGTTGTTTTTCCCTTGCCGTGACCGGTATGGACAATGATCAGTCCCTGTCTTTTATTTTTATCCATCAGCTATTAATCCTTTCCATAATAAAATCCAGCCGAACTTTAAACCGTCCTCAATAATTTTGTCAACTTAAATTGGGGTAACTCTGGTAATCACAAGTGCTCAATCAAGTATCTCCAATGCCACTTCATCCGCCAGCAGACGACCTCGAGCGGTCAATCGCAGCTGGCCATTTAACCGCTCCACTAATCCTTCACCCATTGCCACCTCCAGCCGGGCTAAAACACGATTGACCAAATTACAATCATATTCAGCGGTCACAGCGGTCAGATCAACCCCGGCAACAAGTCTTAACCCCATAATCATTCGTTCGACAAAAGAGGTTTCGTAGGATATGGTATCAATCTCAGCCGGAACAACCTGGCCTGGGTTTTCAACCTGGTCGCCAAAACGATGTAAATAGCCTCCCACCTCAGGCTCATCCATATATCTGGTGGCCCAACATAATTTATTTTTCTCCAACCTTCTTGAGGACCAGGCACCAGCGCCCAGACCCCAGTAATCCTGCAATTCCCAGTAAGCCAGATTGTGCCGAGACTGGAAACCGGGCCGGGAAAAATTGGCTGTTTCATACTGACAGTATCCAAAATCCTCAAGAAAATTGGCTGTTTCCTCCATAAACCGGGACTGAACATCTTCCGATGGCCGTGGTAACACTTTATTTTTCACCGCTTTCGCCAGCGGCGTACCCAATTCGATGGCCAGACAATAAGCGGAGATATGTGCCGGTCCCAGGCGAATAGCCGATTCCAGATCGCTGCGAAGCCCGGCAAGGGTTTGCCCGGGATAGGCATAAATCAAATCAATGCTGAGATTTTTCACCCCGCAACGATTCATCATTTTAACTGTATCCACTATATCAACACTGGAATGATGACGTCCCAGTAATTTCAAGCCCCAATCGGCAAAGGTCTGAACACCCAGGCTGAACCGGTTTATGCCCAGTGATTGATACCCCCTGATTTTTTCTTCGCTCAGGGTCGCTGGATTGGCCTCAATGCTGATTTCAATGTCCGGCAGGAAATGAAAATGTGAAGACAAACGATTAAGAAATTTTGCGTAGAATGATGGCGACAAGAGAGATGGTGTGCCACCTCCCATATAAATAGTTTTAAGCTGACGCCCGTGCCAATCGGTAACCCTGGCATTGAACTGGTTTAATAAGGCCCCAAGATAGAGGTCTTCAGGAACTGGAGCGGTAACAGTGGAATAGAAGGCACAATAGCGGCACCTGGAAAGACAGAAGGGAATATGCAGATAAAGGGAAAACCCGGAAGCCGAAAAATTACTCCAGTGATTCTCCGGAAACATTCAATGCCACTTCATAACCAAGACGCCGGGATATATCAGCCGCCGCTTTTTTTACCGCCGGACCGACTTCATCGGCAACCCGCTCCGCTGACAAACGGAAGGATGGACCTGAAACGCTGATACCGGCCACCACCCTTTTGGTATAATCACGGATTGGGGCACCAACACACTTTACATCCAGGTCGTATTCCTCATTATCAACCGCATATCCCAATTCACGTACCGTTTCAAGCTCTTTCAGCAACTCTTCCTTATTTTTAATAGAATTTTTCGTACATTCTTGCCAATCCCGCGCCAGTGGCAGAATTTTATCCAGCTCACCCTGACTAATATCAGCAATCTGACCCTTACCGATAGCTGAGCACCAAACCGGCAGCTGTGATCCAACGCGGGAGACAACCCGCACCGACTGATCGGATTCAACCACATCCAGATAGACAACATTTCGATTGCAAATTACCCCCACATAGGCATTTTCACGCAACTCCCGACTTAACCGTTCCATGATTGGACGAGCCTGACGCAAAACCCCCATCTGTTTTATAAATGTCTGGCCAAGCTCCAGACTTTTAATGCCGAGGCGATAATTTTCCGTCACCCGATTCTGCTCAATATATCCCCGCTCTTCCAGAGTTGCCAGCAGCCGAAAAACATTATTCTTGTGCAATTTTAAACGCTTGCTGAGCTCAGTTACTCCCAGCTCATCAGTATCGCCACTGAATTCCTCCAGCAATGCCAAGGCATGGGCTACCGCCTGAATGGTATAATTCGATTTTTCCCGCTTAATCATGATTCCCCCCTCGGACACAAGCCTCCGGATAAAAACCGTTATTACATGAAAAATAAAACAACCATACAAAAAACATTTCGAAGATAAAATACTGTTACTAAATTGTCAAGAAAATAATAACAATTTAAGCAAGCATTCTTTTTATATTTAACATTGCTGTCGGGAAAGCTTATTTGATTCTTTTAACCAGGTTTGATTTCGGCACTTTTGACGCTCGCTTGCCGGCGTTTTGGTCGGAAGATGGCAGACTGAAAGCACAAAATATAAGATTGAAAGTTCAGAAAAAATTTATACTTGCATTTTGTGAAATAAAATACTATAGTTGTTGCATTAAAATCGATTATATACTTACAATCTAACTAACTTTTTTACAGGAGGATTATTATGAACAGAAAAAGAAACTTCCGTCTTCACTGTCTTCTACTGCTGATGGCCGCTGCTATCGTCTTCATCATTCCCGGCAGCAGCATCGCCAAAGAAAAAAAGATCCGCCTCTCCTATAGTATCTTCTTTCCCCCCACCCATGCCCAATGCAAAGCCGGAGAGGCCTGGGCCAAAGAAATCGAAAAGAGAAGTAACGGCCAGGTTGAGATTACGGTCTATCCCGGCGGGACTTTAACCAAAGCTCCGCAGGTCTACGATGGCGTCGTTAACGGTATCTCTGATATCGGCATGTCCTGTTTTGCTTATACCCGGGGAAGGTTCCCCCTGCTTGAAGGTCTTGATCTGCCGGTAGGATATCCCGACGGTAAAACCGCCACCAAAGTTGCTACGGCAATCACCAAAGAATTCAACCCTAAAGAGGTGCAAGACACCAAAGTTCTTTATGTTCATGCCCATGGCCCCGGCGTTCTGCACACCAAAAAGAAAGCCGTTCAACAGTTGGCCGACCTTAAAGGAATGAAGATCCGCTCTACCGGACTCAGCGCCAAAATAGTCAAAACTCTCGGCGCCCTGCCGGTCGCCATGCCCCAGGGTGACACCTATGAAGCGCTGCAGAAAGGCACAGTTGACGGAACCATCGGACCAATCGAGGTTCTCAAAGGCTGGAAACAAGGCGAGGTAATCAAATACAGCACCGACATTCCGGATATCGGCTATACAACCTCCATGTTCGTGGTTATGAACAAGGGAAAATGGCAAGCCCTACCTGACAACCTGAAAAAGATTTTTGAAGATGTCAGTGCTGAATGGATTGCGGTTCAAGGCCAGGCCTGGGATGATGCCGATGCCGCCGGTCGCGCCTTCACTCTGAAAAAAGGAAATAAAATATATTCTTTATCCGCGGCTGAAAGCGCCAAATGGAAAGCTCAAGTCAAACCTATACTGGATGACTATGTTAAAAAAACAACCAGTAAAGGTTTGCCGGGAGACAAGGTATTAACCAAAATTCAAGAAATGCTAAAATAATTGCTTGCCGATTGATAAATCAACTTTCTGACTTGCATTGCCAGGAACATATTAGCAGGATGTTCGGGCTTGGCTCATAGCCTGTCTGCCGACAGGCAGGCGGTATTGGCCGCCGAACGAATCACACGAGGTGATTCGCGGCGGACGCCTCGGAAGCCGGCCTGTCTGCGTGCGGCACGCACAGGCAGGCCATGGACGGCCGGCGAGAATGAGCGAGAGCCATGCCGGAACATCCCCGGAGATTTCTTGCAGCTGTTTTTAGGGCAACTCAAAAAGTTGAGTCAATAAAAATCATATATCAGCAGGAAGGGGCTGCCGGAACAACAACTCCGGCACCCCCCTGATTGAATTGCCATGTAGAGGGGAGCACTGAGAAAGTGCACAAGATTACCCGACAATTAGCAGACCTGATGAATTACTTCTCAGCCATCTGCGTCATGGCAATGATGCTGCTGACTTGTGCTGATGTTGTATTACGGCTCTTCAAACATCCTATTCTCGGCACTTATGAACTCGTCGGACTTTTCGGGGCTTTGACTATCGCTCTGGCAATCCCGGCCACCACTTTGAACAAGGGTCATGTAGCGGTAGAATTTTTGGTCGAAAAATTGCCGCCCTCAGCCCGGAAGATCTGTACCATTATCACTACCCTGTTGAGCATTTTTCTCTTTGCGTTAATCGCCTGGCAATCTTTCCTCTATGCCGACATACTCAGGTCTACCGGAGAGGTTACCTTAAGCCTGCAAATGCCTTTTTACCCCGTAGTCTACGTCATCTCAGCCGCCGCGCTGTTGGTTTGTGTAGTACTTTTTCTTGAGCTTGCAACCCCCTGGCAGAAGGCAACCTGAACATGAGCCCCTGCACCATTGGCCTGATTGGCATTGCCGCTTTGATCCTGCTCCTTTTTGCCCGGATTCCGGTCGGCTTTGCCATGGCAATAGTCGGCTTTACCGGTTTCATGCAGCTGGTCAACCTTGACGCGGCTCTCTCCCTGTTGGCCCGGGATGTTTATTCTACTTTCAGTTCTTACAGTCTGACGGTTATACCACTCTTTATTTTTATGGGTCAGGTTTCCTTCCATGCCGGCATCAGCCGGCGTCTCTACGATACCGCCTACGCTTTTATCGGCCACCGACACGGCGGACTGGCGATGGCAACAGTTGGGGCCTGCACCGCCTTTGGCGCCATCTGCGGCTCATCTCCGGCAACGGCCGCAACCATGGGCACAGTCGCCCTGCCGGAGATGAAACGCTATAACTATTCCATGGAACTGGCCGCCGGCGCCGTCGCTTCCGGCGGCAGTCTTGGCATGTTGATCCCGCCAAGTGTAGTATTTATAGTCTATGGTATTATGACCGAACAATCAATCGGCAAGCTTTTTATGGCCGGCATCCTTCCGGGGCTGTTGATCGCCGGCCTCTTCTGCCTGGCAATCACCTTATCCTGTCGCCGCAATCCTGAGCTTGGTCCTCCCGGACCAGCAACAAGCTGGCGGAACAGATTACAATCCCTCAAAGGAACCGGTGAAACACTGCTTATCTTCGGTCTGGTTATGGGCGGCCTCTTTGTCGGCTTTTTCACCCCTACCGAGGCGGGGGCAATCGGTGCCTTATGCAGTATCGGCATCGCGCTTATGGGCCGCAACTTGACCTTTGAAAAGTTGAAAATCTCGCTTTTTGAAACCACCCGCACCGCCTGCATGGTCATGATCATCGTTACCGGGGCCGTCATTTTTGGCCATTTCCTGGCCGTAACTCGAATCCCCTACGACCTGGCAGGCTGGGTCGTAGGTCTGCCATTGCCCCGTTTTTTCATCATGATGGTCATAATCGCGGTCTATCTGATCGGTGGCTGCTTCATCGATGCTTTGGCTCTGATCCTTTTGACCGTCCCCATTTTTTACCCGGTCATCCTGGCCCTCAATTACGACCCGATCTGGTTTGGGGTCATCATTGTTCTAGTCACCCAGATGGGGGTCATTTCGCCTCCGGTCGGTATCAATGTCTATGTCGTCAAGGGAGTTGCTCCCGAAATCCCGCTAGCCACCATCTTCAGAGGGGTTATCCCTTTTCTTATCGCTTTAGTTATCGGCACCATTCTTTTAATTGCCATTCCACAAATTTCGCTCTTTCTGCCCGGACTGATGAATTAAACTAAAGGCTGTCTGCTGGGGAGATCAAATAAGATGCCAGTCTGATTGCCTCTATCATACTGGAGCAGTCGGCAATATTCTTCCCGGCAATATCAAACGCGGTGCCATGGTCCACGGAAGTCCTGACAAAAGGCAGCCCAATGGTAACATTCACCCCATCGGCAAAATGAAGCATTTTAAAGGGGATAAGACCTTGATCATGATATAAAGCAACTACCGCGTCATAACGCCCCTGCACGGCCTGATAAAACAGGACATCAGCGGGAATAGGACCGATCACCGGCAGGCCCAGGCGGGAACATGATTGCAGTGCCGGCCTGATAACGCGGTTTTCCTCATCACCAAAAGCACCGTCTTCTCCCGCGTGGGGATTCAGTGCCGCCACCGCAACCGGCTTGACGGTGGTGGAACCTGTCTGACACAAAAATTCAACCAGCAATTTTATTTTTCGTTCCAGCAGTTCCTTGGTCAGGGATGCAGCCACCTGAACCAGGGGAATATGGGTGGTCGCCAGCAAAACTTTCAGCTGTTTTCCCCAAAACATCATCGCCACCTCCGGACTGCCGGAAAATTCCTGCAATATCTCCGTATGGCCGGGATACTCCAGCCCGGCAAGATGCAATGAGTGCTTGGCCAGTGGCGCAGTAACAATACCGGCAATCTGTCCAGCCATTGCAAGTTCGATGGCCCGCTTCAAATAAGCAAATGAGGCTTTCCCATACTCGGGGTAATTATCGCCACAAGGCAGATCTGGCAAAGGTACGGACAATGGATTGATAACCGGCACAGCGATTTTCCCCTTCATCACTGACCTCCCTGATCCCGCCTCCCGACTGGCAATAAAAATTATTTCATCCCCACAAGCCATACCTTCAGCGGTCATATTGAGCCTTTTCTGGTCGCCGATCACCAGTAAATCCAGTCGCTCTTCAGGATCCAGCTTCAAAATACTTTTGACTATTATTTCCGGACCGATACCCGCTGGATCACCCATGGTTAAAGCCAAAGTTTTCCCGGATACTATTTTATTCATCTAATTTTCCTTGCGACAAAGTTATTCTTGGGATACATAATCAATACGGTACAAGGTGTACGGTACAAGGAACCTTTAACCTTATACCATATACCTTAAACCGTATGTCTATATTGTATTACGGAGAACATAATTGTCAACCAGTGATTTGACGACAACAATCAAAAACATCCTGAAAAAATTCCATGCTGAAGGTTTTTTACGGCAGCTCTTCAATCAGGTAAAAGTATACCTGGAACTGGTCAAGTTTTCCCACACCATTTTTGCCCTGCCTTTTGCCTTCATGGGAGCATTGCTGGCCGCAGGGGGAATACCAACCGCAGGACAGCTATTCTGGATTCTGATTGCCATGGTCGGCGCCCGCACCGGAGCCATGGGCTGCAATCGACTACTGGATTACAAGGTTGATTCTTTAAACCCCCGGACAAAAGATCGCCCTTTACCCGCGGGTCAGATTAGTCTGTGGCAGGTATTCCTGTTGATCCTCATCAGCTACGGATTATTTGTTTTTGCCGCCAGCCGGCTCAATCATATCTGTTTCATTCTCAGCCCCTACGTGATCATCATTCTATCCTTCTACTCATTGGCCAAGCGGTTTACCAGCTACACCCACTATATTTTAGGCTTCAGCCTCGGTATGTCCCCCATTGGTGCCTGGCTGGCAGTAAGCGGCAATCTCTCATGGCCTCCGGTCTTCCTTGGTTTAGCCGTTTTGTGCTGGGTCAGCGGTTTTGACCTGCTCTACGCTCTTCAGGATATCGAGTTTGACCGGAAAACCGGCCTGTTTTCTTTGCCGGTTAAACTCGGGATCCCGGCAACTTTAAAACTGGCAAAACGAATGCATCTCATCATGCTGGGACTGCTTTTCCTGGTCTTTTTAGCTTCTCCTTTCCTGGGCTGGTTATACTTATCGGGACTTTTCATTGCTGCCGTTCTTCTTTATTATGAACATGGGCTGATTTCCGCTGACGATCTGTCCAGGATTGATGCGGCATTTTTTACCATTAACGGTTATCTCAGTGTTTCTCTTTTTCTGATAACTACCCTAGACGTACTGTTATTTCATTAAAATCTCAACTTTCTGAGTTGCTCTAAAAACAACTGGAAGAAATTTACAGGGATGTTCCGGCATGGCTCGCGCTCATTCTCGCCGGCCGTCCATGGCCTGCCTGTGCGTGCCGCACGCAGACAGGC
>JAYEKE010000020.1 GCA_034660915.1 Pseudomonadota bacterium | reverse complement strand
CAAAACATCCGTATCAACAATCAAAATTGCCTCCCCCGTCTGCGGTCGCGGACATAAGCCTGGACATCATTCATGTCCGCCCGATCTTTCCACATTCCACAAAATTCATTATCCTTCTTTTTTTGCTTTGCTGGAGTAAGCGAAATAATTTTAACGCAAGGTTTCCCATGGTAAGTAATCACGACTTCTTCACCCCTTATTGCGGCATCAATGATCTCTTTTGTATGAAATCTCAGGTCTTTGCTGGTTGCCTGCATGGCAAACTCCTTTATCAACTATCCCCTTTAACAAAATTATAATTTTAAAATATAAACTCTTTGTAAAAATGTCAAGAAAATTGTGAATGAAGGGGACGTTCATAAGATTATAAGTTTTCTCTCAGAAATAAGTTTGCGGAATTTATTATTAACCCATGTTTAACAAGATTTTAGCTGATTTACCCATTTTCGGCATTTTTAGGCCGGAAATACTAATGATTTCAAGAGAAAATCTGGTTTTTTAATGCGGTAATATGTTTTCAGGACTGTATCCGGCGCTGAAGCGACTACGATCTTCGTCAAAGTTCCAATCGATTACATAGTGACAACTGTTTTCAATCGCCCGGTGGTTACGGTTTATTGCCAATAAGCTTTGAGGATCATTCTGGTCAGGTTTTTTATCAGAACTAACTTGTTTCCATCCGGAAACTCTTGTTTACCGGATGGGTTGCTAGCTTTCAGCCTTCAGCTCTCAGCTTAACCAGTTATTTTTTTAATATTTTACTGAAAGCTGACTGCTTGGAATAACTGCGCCGACTTCAATGCTATGTGGCAATCAGATCCTGACGACATTATAGTTGGCAAAGTCTACACCTTCATTGCTGAAATTAAACTCAGTAAATCCATCGGACTTATTGGCAATCCCAGATTTATCCTGTTTGTTTCGATTAATTACGGTGCCTTTACTAATTATCAACAGGAATTTGGTGAAAGTATTACTATTGTCAACCCCGAAGGGGTGTCCGCTACTTTTGAAGTTGCAAACAGTGATGTTATCTGGCAGCCTTTCACCTCAAGTTCACGCTATGAATTTGTTTTTAACCAGCTTATTGAAACTCCCGGATACCTCAATTTCAGGAAAAGTTGTAACCCTTAGTGATGAACCTCTTTCCGGTATCCCACCCCCTTGTCCCCAGCCCGATCCGGCTGCTGTCCAGGTTGAAGCCGGGGCCGCCCCCGGCGTAATGATTACCCCGACGATCCAGGTGCCCGCCGCCGACATCGGCAACTCAGGACAACTTTTGCTCTATATCTACATGCCGTCGTCAGTCAATTTCGGCATCAATATTCCCGGAAGGACCGTCACCCTGGAAAAGTGAGCAATTAGTCGACTTGATTTCCCGTCCGCTTGACTTCACTGACTATCAAGGACTTAGTTTCATCGTTTACTACGGTTATGTCAATGCTGCCGGGACTATCATGTTTAACGCTTACACGGTAACGTCTATTGACTGTCCCGTGGTTCCTTCCTGCGCCGGGTTGAGCCAACCGGACTGCGAGGCGGTAGATAACTGCGTCTGGTCGGTATTTCCCGCGCCGGCGGCTTGCGAAATCGATTGTGGTCAGTTTATCAATCAGGAAGCATGCGACAACGCCTTTGACGGCAATACCTGAAAGTGGGATTCACTTTTTGGCGGGTGCGGGAATAAGTAAAAAAGTGAACATCCTGTAAAGATTCCCTTGTTAAGTTGGAATTCCAGAACTTTCTTACTTTAAATTCTCATAAAAGGTATTAGGTTTATATCTAGTATGTCGATACTTGTGGTTGGAAGTTGAATCCTGAATTTGTTCCGGGTCAGGTTGTTCCCACGGCGGACAATCATACCGATCGTCCCTGCTATCTCGGGAAAGCGGATGGTTTCATTGTCGAAAACAGCGGTACTGTAACCGGTCCCGCGTTGACGACCGGCAACTTTATGCGCGTTCAGGATACGGATGATTATGCCGCCTATGGGGCGCATTTTGATTTTTATGACCGCGCCTTTAACAGCGGCTGTGTCCGGGTTTCGTGGGATGTCCTTTTCGAATCATATTGTTGAATAACTATTTATTCTACAAAATACCGCCACTTTTATTCCGCATTATGCCAGCGGTGGGCAACCGAAAAAGTTAATTTAAATCGTAAAACAGAAAATATGTAGCTATCCCGCCTCCATCCGTTCGGCATCCTCAAGATACATATCCACAGCTTCTTGATAAAAGCCTTCATTCGTAGCGGCAAATTCAGCAGATTTTCTATAATATTCAGCCGCTTTTGCTTTTTCTCCCATAGCTTCGTACACTTGGGCAAACCGAGAAATCACGTCTATCTGATCCGGATAGTCGTCCAGTAATTGCTGACAGACTGCTTGAGCCTTTTGGAAATCTTTTTTCTCTATCAAAAGGATGCCGCCGGCTACCAATTGCTTTATGGTCCGGCCAGCGGTGTCTACGGCCAGGCCCTGGACGTGGGCGAGGTTTTGAGCTACTCACTGGCCGATCTTCGGGACGGGCAGAGCTGGTATTTTGCCGTCCGGTTTAACGCCGCCGCCGGTGCTGTCGGTGGACGTTCGCCGGAAACCGTGCTGAAAGCGGATCACAAGATTGCCTGCGCTTCCGTCTCCCTGGCCTGGGATCCCAGTGAAAGTCCCGGTGTCAGCGGTTACCTGCTCTACTACGGCCCCGAGAGCGGCACCTACCACGCCCCTATTGACGTCGGTCGGCGGGCAAACAGAAATACACCGTGCCGGGGCTGAGCGGGTGTCTGCGCTGGTATTTCGCCGTGGTCGCCTACGATCAGCAGGGCCACCGCAGCGGTTATTCCAACGAGGTTCTGAAGGCCGCTGCCGAAGAGCCGCCGGCTGCCACTGGTACTGGCGGCGACCGTAGAACTCCGGCTTCCGGAAAAAACCAGGGACACTCCCCGGTTTTCCGGTGAGAAACCCGGGACTGTCCCTGGTTGTTTAAAAAATATGAAAAAGCTGACCCTGATTATTCTATTTATGCTGCTCTTCATCGTTCCCCCGGTTTTCGCCGGCGGCCGTGAGTACGCGGATACCTCGATCTACCTCTGGCAGTTGATCAACGAGGCCCGGGCGCGCCCGCTGGCAACCATCCAGTCCCTGGGGATTGATGAAGAAGCTGCCCGCCGGGCCCTGGGCGCTGACGCGGCGCTTTTGGACGGCGGTCTGCCGCCTCTGGCCTGGGACAATCACCTGGCCATGGCGGCGACCGGTCACAGCCTGGATATGGTTGAAAAGCTGTATTACAGTTCCACCGGCCCGGACGGCAGCCTGCCGGAGGACCGGGTGGCGGCGGCCGGCTACCGGGGCGCGGCTGTGGGTGAGCCCCTGGGAGCCATGGCTTTCTCCGCTTTCATTGAACCGGAGGAAGCGGCCAGGCTGGTGTTCGCCAGCTGGGTTCGCGACGAGCTGGATCCCGGGCGCACGGCGAAGCGTTATCTCTTCAGCCGGGAAATGAGCGAGGTTGGTTTTGTCGGCGCGGTCTTGAGCCTCGGCGAGGGCATTCCCACCAATGTCTACGTGGCGGTGGCCGATTTTGCCGCCCCGCTGGTTCCCAGGTTTTTCATTATGGGGACGGTATATGAAGATATCGACGGCAACGGCCGTTTGTCGGCCGGCGAAAGCCGGAGCGGGGTATCGTTCAGCTGCCGGGTTGACGGCTATCCGGGGGTCTATGACGGCAAGTCCGGGATTGCCGGGGTTTATCAGCTGCCCCTGGTGGATGGCGATTATATCATTCGCCTGGCTGATGAGCAGGGCGGGGCGACGGTAGTCTACCGGCGGAATGCCCTGGGCGTGGAGGAAAATTGTCTGCTTGATCTGCGCCTGCGATGAGTGTACAACATGGGGTCAGGTCTTGCATTTTGCAGATATGTATCCCGCGACCTGATCCCTCACCATTTAGCGTCATCTGCACAATGCAAGACCTGACCCCCTATATGTTAAAGGAATGAGTTGGTATTGTGTCAACCGAGATGAAAAAAGATGAGATGGAACTTGCCATCAGGATGTTGGAAAAAATGAATCTCTCTCTGGATCGCTTTATCGAAAAGCATCTTGGCTGGGATGAGGAAGAACGTCGTCGGCGGTTGCAAGAACTACGGGATCGGGGAGATTAACCGTTCTTTTTCACCAGAACACGAAGGGTTGCAGTTTTCAATCCAACGCCAACGGTGCTGGTCGCGGTCTCGTCCCCTTCGCCTCCCTGCTTTATCCTTCCCACTTCCCACTGCTTGTTCCTTTCTGCTTTCATGGTGAAATATCTTTTATTCTTAACTCTTTTTTTACTTTTCTTTTCCTGTCTTCTGTCTTCTGTCTCCTGCCTTCTGCCTCCTGTCTCCTGTCAGACCGTCCTTCTTCCAACTTCTCTCCTTTTCTTTGTGCCCCCTTTTTTCTTTGACAAGTTAAAATTCATCGAGTAGTAATTTATTTTTCACTTCCGACTTTTCTAAACGAGGTGAGTTGCTTGCCCATGAGATTAACGCCGATGCAAATAGACGTTTTTAAACGGTTAAGTCGTGAGGTTTTTGGTCTGGAAGCACACTTGCTTCTGTTCGGCTCCCGGGTTGACGAACAGCGGCGTGGTGGTGATATAGATTTATATGTGACTGGTTTTGATCGACCGGCAAAACAACAGCTGGATGCCAGGTTACGTTTTTTATCCAGGGCGAAACTGGAACTCGGTGAACAGCGTATTGATCTGGTTTTTGCCCCGGCCCCGGGTCAATCTTATGCTCCGATCCATCTTGTGGCGGAAAGTACGGGGGTATGTTTATGAAGTCTCAGGAGATCGTTGATTACAAATTGACCCCGGCTTTGCGGGAGTGTGAGCAGCATCGATACCGGTTGCATTCCGCCTGGCAGGAAGCGATTACCTTTGAGCCTCTGCAAAGTGGTTCTATCGCTGAGTTAAGCGATGATCAAGTGCGAACTCTGGATCAGCTGCCGTTTCGTTTTGCCAAATTACAGGATGCTGTCGGCACCCGATTACTGCCGGCGATGCTGCAACTGGTTCAAGAGTGGGAGGACAATGAACCTTTCCTGGATAAATTGAACCGGGCCGAAAAGCCGGGAATGATGCCTTCCGTAGAACAATGGCAGCTGCTGTGGGAGTTGCGTAACCAGACGGCGCATGAATATCCCGATCAACCGGAACGGGTAAAAGCAAATCTCAGTCAATTACTGGAACAGGTCCCGGTACTTGAAGACATTTATCGCCGGATGTCCAATTGGGTTCTCGGGTTCAAGGGGTGTTGAATTTTCCATCCAGGTTTTGTATGGAAGAGAATTATATAGCAGTAGAAATTAGCGGAATGAAAAAGAAACATTTAGAAATTCTTCTGGAAGATATGAGGGATGACATAAAATTGGTCCTCGAAGGACAACAGGTTTTGCGTAATGAAATGGGCCGGATGGAAGAACGGTTAAGCGCCAAGATTGATCTGAATACTGATAAGATTGATATTTTGATCGAGAAGATCGACCATAACACCGCCCGCATTGATGCCGTGGGCGTCGACCTCAAGACCCATCGCGCCGATACCGAGATTCACCACGGTGTCTACCGGGTGCAGGAGTTGCAGAAAGATTAAAATGCTCACCCCTTTTAAGTTGCCCTGGTTGAATTCAGCCAACCTTGTACATTTCCCACCACCCCGCTTTTGCTTTTCTTCGTGTTCCTTCGTGTGCTTCGTGGTGAAATATCTTTTTTTTCCCTGCGTCCTGAATTTGTGATAATTCAATACCTGACCCCCCTTGTTTAGCTTTTCTTGTCTGATCAGGATAAAAATGATGGCATTTTTAGTTTATTTTGGAGTATAATAAAAAAATTGTTAGAGTAATTGAATCTCGCTCTATAATGGTCCCTTGTTCCATAACAAATTTCTCTG
>JAYEKE010000019.1 GCA_034660915.1 Pseudomonadota bacterium | reverse complement strand
TAAATCAACACCTGAGAAAATTCCATCTAAAAACCGAGAAACCTATGATTCCGGCCTTGGTTTTGTCGAAAATCGGGTCGACATCGGTATTATTTATAAAATTCCGTAAAATTCCGTAAAATTCCGTAAAATTCCGGTGACACCTAACTTATTGAATGTTCCATCGTAAGTTTATCTAAACCCTACAGGATCCCCCTTTAAATAATAGGGGTCAGACCACGTTTTTTTCGTTAATCAAACAGTTCAGAATGTGTACCAATGCGAACCGGTCTAAGTTCGAAATCTGATATTGTATAAATCATGAGCCAGTCAGTTTCAATATGGCATTCCCGAAAGTCAACCCATTCTCCCTTTAGTTTATGGTCTTGATGTTTTTTGGGCAGGGGAGCAGGAATGGCTAATCGCGTAAGAATCTGTTGTAGCTTTTTTATATTTCGATTTGGTTTTATGGCTCTTTTCAAATCTTTTTTAAATTTGGATGTTGAACGAATCGGGAGCATCAGATTTTCAGATCTTTGAACATTTTTTCTACATTTTCATATCGATTCCCTTTGCCATCTCTTGCGTCTCTCATTGCCTGAAGTGTATCTTTGTTGGGTATATGCAGGTCAAATGGAATGCCTTGTTGAGCAATAATCTGTCGATAAAACATTTCGTATGCGGTTGAAATAGAAATCCCCAGTTCTTTCAGGATAGCTTCAGCTTGTTCTTTTATCTCCGGCGTAAGCCGAGCGTGAGTCATTGCCGTTTTTGCCATGTAGGTCCCCCTTTCACTACTTATTCATTTATCGTATACCGTAACGGTATACGATAACCATCACATTGTCAAGGTTGTTTTTCGACATATCGTCCAGCGGTTAAATCTGAATCGCTGTGATCAATAATGTTGCTTTGCCGGAATAACCCCCTGCACCCCGCCCCGGGGATTTTCCATATCTCCCCGGCGTCATAAGAGCCCTGGTATACGGTCCGTAATATTGGTGGATTTTTAGAACAGGCTATTGATCAAATGAAGGTGGCTTTCTTTTTTTGCCATATTTTCCAGGTCTTGAGTGAAACCGGATTTACTGAACAAGAGATGTTGGCAATTTGGTGAAAGTGGTAGTTTGTTAGATACAATTTTGTCTTGTAATTCCCTGTAGACCGACAATCCTATTTTTTTATGGCTCCATTTACATTCGCCAACGACATTGAGTTGAAAGTCTGTGTTGACTCCTGCGATATCAAGTTCATATTTTCCAGTCCATTGCCGTCCAACCTTCAGACAGTTAAAGGTTGATGGGGTGCTCTTGACAAACTCCCGGCAAAGTTGCTCATAACAAAAAGAGATGTGGTTTTGAATTAATGGATTTAGCCGTTCCATGATAATTTCGGTTTGACCGAATTCAAGGAAGCTGTCATAGGGGTAGATACTGCCGAACCAGAGGCGCAGAAAGGGGTCGGCAACCTGATAGAAGCCTTTTTTTGAGCGGGCTGGATTTTTTTCGAGAACCGGTACCTCTCGATATATCAAAAATAAATCTTTTAACAGTTCAATGTAATGGGTGAGCTGATTGGCTGGCAGGCCAAGATGTCTGCCGATCTCAGAAATACGTCCAGTGCCGTTGCCCAGTGTCTGCAGGATAGACCAACAAATGTTGGGGGATGAAATCTCTTCATGGAGCAGATAGCGTGCTTCATTGTAGAGTGGCCCGTTTTGATTCAGGACAAGTTCCTGTAGGGCTGAGAAAAAGTTCTCATAGTTTCTCATTAGTTCAAGATAACGCGGTACCCCACCCCCGAGGCTGTAAAATTTTATCAGTTCCTCTTCTGTGTGATTCGGTAAAAAATCTTTTATATGTTGATATGACAGGGGTTTCAGGAGTATTTGGGCTGCTGCTCGTCCGTAGAGAGGTGCGGATTGGGCCATGGTTTCCTTGTACATCATTGATGTAATTGAGCCACAGAGAATGAGCAGTATGTTTTTATTCTTCCAGTTTTCATCCCACCATTTTTGCAGAAATGAAGAAAATGCCGGCTGAATTTGGCAAAGGTATTGATATTCGTCAAGGATGAGGATCATTTTTTTATCTTGGGGACAGAAACGGTCAAAAGCAGCAAAAATATCGTACCATTCTGGATATTTTGCTGTTTGTAGGAGTGGTTCCTGAAGAGCTGTGCTCATGGCAATGGCAAGGGATTTTTTCTGTGATTCTTCTCCGGCCTTGTCGGCCATATAGTAGCAATGATGTTTATCCTGACAAAATTCACGCAGTAATGTCGTCTTTCCCAGTCGCCGGCGTCCATAGAGGACGACCAGTTGACCGCCTGGATTTTGATAGATAGTGTTAAGTTGGGTAATTTCTGCATGGCGATCTATGAATTTATTCATATTTCAACTATAATAGTGGATGTATGAATTTGCAAGAAAAAAATAGCGGAAAATTGGGGACATTTACGGAAGATCGCAAATTAAAAGGGGTCAATAATCATCAGTTTCAAATCTCATTCTTGTTGTAGTTCAGAATTTCTTCATCAATACGGTTGCTCAGATCAAACAACTTGACTTTATTTCCCCAGTTGCTATATCTGTATAGCAGGAGGTATTATCATGCTGGCCATTAGATTGCCTGAAAAAGTTGAAAAAAGACTTCAAGCTTTGGCTGTAAAAACGGGAAGAACAAAATCTTATTATGCTCGGGAAGCCATTATGGAGCATCTGGAAGATTTGGAAGATTATTACTTGGCGGTTCACCGAATCGAGAATCCCCCCGAACGAATCTGGTTGTTGGACGAATTGGAGCAGGGATGTGACCTGGAAGGTTAAGTTCGATGAGCGGGCGAGGAAGGAGTTGCGCAAGTTGGATCAGGCGACTCAATCCAATATCCTTCATTATTTGCGAGAACGAATTGCAACGAAAGATTATCCTCGACGTTGTGGATATCCTCTTCGAAAAAATCTGTCCGGTTTTTGGAAATATAGAATCGGCGCATATCGGGTCATTTGTGATATTCAAGAGGATGTCGTTACTGTTCGTGTCATTCGTATAGGTCACCGAAAAAATGTGTATGAATAAAACTGCAGGTAAAATTGATGGAATGATCAGCGCCAACCCAGGTTTGAACAGGTCATTATTACACCAGAAATCCGGTCATGGCAGAAGTTCCATCGCAGTGCTTTTGAATAAATCGAAGTATAGCCTTTGTCAATATCGTCCAGCGGTTACATCTGTATCGCTGTGATCAATAATGTTGTTTTGCCGGGATAACTCCCCTGACCCCGCCCCGGGGATTTTCCATATCTCCCTGGCGTCTGGGAATCAAATGGATATGGCTGTGAAAGATGCTTTGCCCGGCGTCATATCCACAATTCATGCCGATATTAAACCCGGTAATCGTCGCATCCTGCTGCCGCAATTCAGTCGTCAGCTGCTGAATCAGCTGCCAGGCTTCCGTCATTTCATCGGCGGCAAGGTCCAGGGGATTAATAATATGTTGGTAGGGAATGATGAGGAGGTGGCCGGCAGTAACCGGATTTAGGTCTTCAATAACGTAAAAACGAGCGCTTCTCTGTCGAATCACCAAGATTTCGGGCTGGCAGAAAATGCAGTCAGGTTGTTTGTCCGGAGAATTCATTTCTGCCATATATCCCAGCCATAAATTCTTGTCAAACCTTTCCCCCTGTGGTAGATGAATAGTTGTTAGCGACAATATTTTTGAGGTTATTTCCCATGCAGCAGCTTAACTATATTCCCCGTGGTTTTTGCCAAGTTACCATGGTCGCGGCTGAAATATCGTCCAAGACCAGGGCCAAGGATGTGATGATTTTGCCGGTTGAAGATCCGATTTCCGGACAGACCCACCAGCTGCGGTTTTATGATTGCGGCTGCGGCAGTGTTCGGCAGATTCCCGGATCGGTAACCGAAGCCCGGGAAGGCAGGGTGATTTTTGCCGTTTCAGCCGAGAAACATTTTATTATCGAGAAACTGGAAAAACCCTGAGGGATTCATACATGTCTGGACATGCTACCAAAATCCAGGATTATCTGATTTCCGCCGAGCCCTATTATCTGCCCCTTGGCAATGAAGTTGAGTTGTTCATGGCTGCCTGTCATGAGCGGTTGCCGCTGATGCTCAAAGGTCCCACTGGCTGTGGTAAAACCCGTTTTGTCGAGTATATGGCCCATCGCCTGCAGAGGCCGCTGGTAACAATTTCCTGTCACGAGGATCTTTTTGCTGCCGATCTGGTGGGTCGCTATCTGCTGACCGGTGATGAGACTGTCTGGATGGATGGCCCTCTGACTCTGGCTGTCCGCCATGGCGGCATCTGCTACCTGGATGAAGTGGTTGAGGCGCGTAAAGATACGACAGTGGTGATTCATCCGCTGGCTGATGACCGGCGCCTGCTGCCCATTGACAAACGCGGTGAGGTTCTCAAAGCCCACCCTGATTTTTTGTTGGTTATTTCTTATAATCCCGGTTACCAGTCGGTACTGAAAGACCTGAAACAAAGTACCCGCCAGCGTTTTGTGGCCCTGGAATTTACCTATCCGTTGCCGGCGGAAGAAAGTGCCATTGTCATCCGGGAGAGTGGTATTGATGTGGCCGTGGCGGAAAGGCTGGTCTCCCTGGCCGGTAAAATCCGCCACATCAGGGAACAGGGTCTGGCTGAAGGAGCCAGTACCCGCCTGCTGATTTACGCCGCCCAGTTGATTCGCCGGGGAATTCCTCCCCTGGCTGCTTGCCGATCGGCCATCACCCAACCGCTTACCGACGATTCCGGCCTCCAGGAAACCCTTGAGGAAATTATAACGGATATGTTTGAGTAGCTGCCGCACATGTCTGATCATGCCGATAATCCCCTTGATCCTGCCGATTATCTGACTCTTCTTGAACCTCTCTTTCTTCTTGAACCAGAGTTTGCCGACCAGTTGTTTCGTGATCTGGTGGCAAAATCGCCATTGCCGGCGCCGGCTGAAGTCCGGATTCTGGTAGAAAACAGCCTGTTCTGGATGCGTGACTATCCTGAACTGGGGAAAGCGGTGGCCACCGGTTTCCTGCAGCTGGCAGGTGTTGTTTCTGAAAACTGGCAGGAACAGTATGCGGATACGGTAGCCATCGGCAAGCGCATTACCCCGGTGATTGGCCGTTCAGTGGCGGAAAAATTTGTTTCAATTATTCAAATTGAAAATCAATCATTGTTGCAGCTGGCCCGGGAAGTTGTGGTGGCCATCGGTCCCTGGGGGCCATATCCCCTGGGTCAGGTAATGAATGCTTTGCTGTCACTGCTGGAAGCGGGAGAAGAACATGCCGCCCAAGCTTATTTGCAGATGATTTTGGCGGCTCTGGGGCAGCAGATCAGTGAACGGGAGCTGATTCGTTATGCTCCCCTGCTTTCCCGGGGAATCCTTTTCTGCCAGCCGGAAAAACGGGATTGGCAGGTCGTACAACTTTTGCGGGTGGTGAAAAAAGGATATGGTTTGGCCCATGCTTTTTTCCGCGGCATGGAAAAGGGTCTGGCCCACCTTTCAGTCGATGATCTGCCGCTATTTATTGCCAAAGCGCTGCATTTTGCTGATGAAACGCGGCAGTCGAGATTCCTGGCTCTTGAATTGCTGTTGGGACTTGATGCCTGCCGGGAGCTGCAGACCATGGTGCCTTTGTCTGCGGTTGTGGGTTCTCTAAGTCGCTATCTGCAGGCCCGCAGTGGCCGGTCGCCAACCATTCGTTCTATTGAGCATCTGCCGGCAACCAGCCGATTTATGTCGGGTCCATGTACGGATGGTTTTCGTATCTACCTGCCCGAGGAAATGGACCGTGGAAAAACCGTAGCGGAAAATCAGTTAATTTACCGGCTGCTTGCCGGGCTGGATCTGGCATGCTGGGAGGCCGGAAGCTTTGATTTTGACTGGCAGCGATTCAGAGAGGAATTCTGCCCTCCGGAAATTAGCGAAAAGTTTCAAATGCAGGAGTCAGAAGCTAGAAGTCAGGAGTCAGAGGTCAAACCCCGGAATGATCTGGAATACTTTTTTGCCGGGTTCAGCCATCCGGCGCTGGCGGAAGAACTTTTAAATCTGATTGAGCAGGGACGGGTAATTAGTTTTCTCAAGTCCTGCTACCCGGGATTTGCCAAACAGGTAAGATCCCTGCTGGGGGCGGAATTAAAGCAGTTGGCGGCTGTTGCGGGAAAATGGTCATTCTGGCAACTGCTTTATGCCTGGTTAATTCTTGATGAAGATTTGGTAGGTCTGGAAACTTTTGATGAATCATGGCCCTTGATGCTCAGGGGTATTCAGACAACTTTTGCTAAATACATAACTGCGGAAACTCCGGTGGAAACAGTGGCCATGGTGGTATGTGAAGTCTATCCCCTGATAGATACAATGCTGTCGTTAAAGGAAAAAGATGGAGAGCAAACGGAATTTCCCTTTGATCGCCGTCTGCGTTTTGACCTGGTGGCCAAAGCATCACAAGATCAGGAAGAACGGGCGATAAAACTGAAAGCGGTCCTGGAAGATGCCGGGGTGGATTTTTTCAAGGCTGATTTAAAGCGTTTACTGAAAGATCAAGGCCAGAGTCTGACCCCTGAAATGTTAAAAAACTGCCTGTTTACCATGGGAGGGGATAAAGGTTTCAGTAGCAGTGAACTGCGAAGCCGGTTGTCTGGTCTGGATCTGCAGCAATGTTTTCCTGCCGGAGAGGATGGTGGGGCATCTTCATTAATCAATGAAAAAGTACCCACGTACTGGTATGACGAGTGGAGTATTCAACTGCAGGACTATCTGCGGGATCATGTCAAGCTGCTTGAACACCAGCGGCTAGGTACCGATACTTCTTTTTATCCGCAAGTATTGCATGAACATGGTGGTCTGGTTCGTCGCCTCAGGAGAAATTTTGAGCTGCTGCGCCCTGAGGGGCTGCAGATTCTGCGGCACTGGCCGGAGGGTGATTCCTTTGATTATGATGCCCTGATTGAATATGCCATTGACCGTCGGTTGAAGATTACGCCTGATGAGCGTTTCTATCGCAAGCGGTTGAAGGTTGATCGCGATGTGGCGGTTTTTCTCTTGATTGATGTCAGCAGTTCAACCAAAAACAAGCTTCCTGATTCCAGCAAGAGCATTCTTGGAGTTGAAAAAGAAGCCGTGGTGCTTTTCTGTGAAGCGTTGGAAAGGGTCGGAGATTCTTTTGCTATTGCCGGTTTTTCCGGTTCCGGTCGGCTGGCGGCTGAATTTTTTCTGGTAAAGGATTTTGCTGAATCCTTGAATGACGAGGTAAAAAGCCGCATCGGGGCCTTGCGACCGGAGAAAAACACCCGTATGGGGCCGGCTGTTCGTCATGCAACCACCAAGTTGGCGGCTTACCCGGCCAAGGTCAAACTCCTGGTTATCTTGAGCGATGGACTGCCGAATGACCAGGATTACAGTCAAGAATATGCCATCGAAGATTGTCGGGCGGCAATCCGGGAAAGCCGGTCAAAATTTGTCCATGTTCATGCTATCACGGTCAACGCAGTTAACTCTTCCCATTTTGACCGGCTCTATGGAGATGTACATCATACGGTTATTGCTGATGTCAAGGATTTGCCTGATAAGCTGCCGCGGATATATCGGGCGTTGACTAAGCAATAGGAAAAATGGCCTTTTTGCTTGATTACACCACAAACTCAACATAATCAACAGCAATTTCATCATAGGATCAACTCAATTTTTTAATGATATGTTTTGCCAGGCTTTCTGCAATTTCTCTGTGCCTGGGTATTGGCTGGCTTATTATAGTGCTTGGATTTTGATACCAGTCATGGTTACCACCATGGCGAATCAATATGCATCCAGATTTTTTAAGTTTTTTGATTAAATCAACTCTTTTCATGCGAATTCAAGTTCTCCTACATGATAAACATGTGGAATTGTGCCTGAATTCAGCTCCTGATATATTTCTTTCAAATTTTGTTTCAATTCATCAAGAGTTTTTCCTTGGGTTCTATAATCAGGGAACTCTTCAAGAAAGCCGACATAAACCCCGTTTTCTTCGTAATAAACATATTTTTGTTTTTGCATGTATTTTTATCTCCTTATATCAGTTGTCGACTAGCTCCAGGAATCCTTGATGCCATTGGACCAGGTGCCCGGAGAGGCGATTCTGGTTAGTGTAGCGGGAATCACTGACAAAACGTACCGGGCCGAAAACGGTCATCATCTCAGTTGCCGCCAGCAGGTTTTTGATTTCTTCCCGGCTAAATGTCTGCGCCCGGGAAAAGATTTCGGCGATAATCTCCAGGGCGGCGTAGGCTTCTGCCTCGTGGTAGTCGGGGGATTTTGAAAAATACAGACTGTATTCCCGGGAAAACTCATCGATTCCGTCATAGGGGAGAAAATCTTGCCAAAGGATCACTGATTTTACTCCCTCAAGGATTTTTCCGGCTGTATCCCACATCTCCTGTCGGGAAAAAGTCGGGGAACAGCCGACAATAAGTTCCGGGGGGATTTCCATTTTTCGGCACTGGGACAGGATTGAGATAGCTTCGTTTTGATTGCTGACCAGCAAGAGAATGTCCGGTTGTTTTTCTGTCAGTTGTGTACCTAACCGCCGGAAGTTTTTCCGCCCCGGGTGATAGCTGCTCCAGATACTCAGATCCAGCTTGAGGCGGCCGCATAGCTCTTTGAGCTTGCGGGCGGTTTCGGTCATACAGATGGAATTTTCATAAATAATTGCCACACTCTGGTATTCTTCGTCATCTTTAAGGTAGCGGGCCAGCGGCTGCAGGAGATATTCCTCTTCCGGCGGGTTGAGGCGAAATACATAATCCCATTGTTGACCGGTTATTCTGCTGCTGGAAGCGGTGTTGATCAGAAAAGGAATTTTTTGCTGCTGGGCATATTCAGCCACCGCCCAGCTGGCCGCACTGCTGCAGCCGCCGGTCAACATCAGCAGTTTTCCCCCGTTTTCAGCCAAAACCTGCCTGACGGCATTAACTGCTCTTACGGGGTTGGCGGCTGAATCAATGAAAATCAGATTTATTTGTTGTCCGTTTAGCCCTCCGTCCTGATTGAACTTTTCTGCCGCCAGTTCAAATGTCTGTTTTTCAATCATGCCAATGGTTTCCTGATGGCCGGTAAGTGGCAACAGAACGCCGATATCAATAGTTTCACCGGCTGAGAGTTTAGAAACATGGTTGGATAAGAGTATCAGGATTGTCAGACTGGATATGAGCAGCGCCGAGCGAAATTTTTTCATAAATTTTCCATTAGTTTGGGAATGTTATATCCTTCTTGTCAGCTATACCATAAAGAAAAGAGGCTTGTAAAGCTGTTGGCTGCCCGTTGACTAATGGAGGGAAACAGCGTAACATAAAAATACGCTTCAGATCTCAGGTTTTGCGTGTCTCGAATGGAAAATAAATAGGTGAGCCCTTTTTTTTCAGCTAAATGCTAAAAGCTAACTGCTAACTGCTTAACTACGGATGAACGAATGCAAAAAAGAAATATTTTAATATCTAATGATGATGGAATTCATTCCTTTGGAATCAGGGCGCTGGCTGAAGCCTTAGCTTCACTGGGTAAGATAACGGTGGTGGCTCCGGACCGGGAACAGAGTGCCTGCAGCCATTCCCTGACTTTGCGAAACCCACTGCGGGTTGAAAAGCTGGAGGAGGGCTTTTATGCCGTTGACGGTACCCCCACCGATTGCATTAATCTGGCAGTGAACGCGATCATGAAAGATAATCCCCCTGATCTGGTGGTTTCGGGTATCAATAAAGGGGGAAACCTGGGAGATGATGTTACTTATTCGGGAACGGTGGCCGCGGCCTTTGAAGGCACTTTACTGGGCATTCCTTCCATGGCTGTTTCCCTGGTGATTGGTCGGGAACACCATTTTGAAACTGCCGCCCGGGTTGCGGTTGAAATTGCCGGGAAAATTTTTCAACAGGGGATGCCGGAAGATACCTTGTTTAATGTGAACGTTCCTGATTGTCCCTGGGATGCTCTGCCCGGTTATCGCATAACCGCTCAGGGTAAAAGAATTTATTCCGACGCGATAACGGAAAACAAGGATCCCCGGGGGCAGAAATATTACTGGATCGGCGGTGATGTTCTGGGTGGGGTGGAAATTGATGATTCTGATTTCCAGGTTGTTCAGCAGGGCTATGTCTCATTAACGCCGCTTCATCTTGATTTGACTAATTATCGGGTGATGGAAAGCATCCGAGGCTGGGAATGGTCACGATGAATCTCTACCTGGAAACGTACGGCTGCCAGATGAATGTCAGCGACTCCCAGAAAATTGAAACGCTTTTCGGGGAGGAAGGCTACCAGCTGGTGAGTGACTTTCACCTGGCTGATCTGATCATCATCAATACCTGCAGCGTGCGGGAAAAACCGGAACAAAAGGTGTTCAGCGCTCTGGGGCGATACCTGCCGTTGAAGCGTCGGAATTCCCGGCTGGTGGTGGCTGTTGGCGGTTGCGTGGCCCAGCAGTGGGGGGCGCAATTGCAACAGAAATGTCTTGGGCTGGATATCGTTTTCGGTACCCACGCCATTGATGCCCTGCCGGCCATGGTGCGGGAAGTCAGAAATACCTGTCTGCCACAGCTTGATACGGATTTTCGACCAGTTATCCCCTCGCTGGATATTATCCCCCATTATGCCGCCGGAACCCTGACGGCTTTTGTCACCATCATGCAGGGCTGTGATAATTATTGCAGCTATTGCATTGTTCCCTATGTCCGGGGGCGGGAATACAGCCGTCCCAGTGTTTCCATCCTGGCTGAAATCAGGCAACTGGCCGAAAAAGGAATCAGGGAAGTGATTCTTCTGGGACAAAACGTTAACTCTTATGGCCTGCAAACGGCAGGAGAGCTTAATTTCCCTCAGTTGCTGGCCCGGGTCAATGAAATCCATGGTATTGAGCGTATTCGCTTCACTACCTCCCATCCCAAAGATCTGTCTGCTGAGCTGATTGCCGCCTTTGTAGATCTTGATCACCTTTGTCCACAGTTTCATTTGCCATTGCAGTCCGGTTCCGACAGGATTTTAGAGCGAATGGGACGGGGCTACAGCACCGCTGAATATTTTGATAAAGTAGAACGGTTGCGCCAGGTTTGCCCGGAAATTGCTTTTTCCTCAGATATGATTATCGGTTTTCCCGGCGAAAGCGATGAAGAGTTTCAACAGACCATGGATATGATTCGTCGGGTACGCTATGATACGGTCTATTCGTTCAAATATTCTCCCCGTCCTGGAACTGCGGCAGCGTCTTTTTCTGATCAGGTTGAGGAAACAGTAAAAAAAGAGCGGCTGCGGGTTTTTCAAGCCCTGCAGGATGAGATTACCAGCGAAAATTTACGGAACCTGGAGGACACAACCCAGGAGATATTGGTTAATGGGCCGGCCAAGCGAGGTGGGGATCAATGGGTTGGCCGCACGCCCACTAACCAGATTGTTAATTTTTCCAGCGCTGAAAATCTTGTTGGCCATTTTGTTACTGTCCGGATAAGCCGGGCATTGCGGCACTCACTTCAGGGTACCTTGGAAAAGGATCTTTTTCCCTGATTACATAGCAAACTCGGGACTGTCCTCAGTTTCACCGGGGGCTGTCCCAGATGTTTGCGGACAATGAAACCATGTCGGTATAAAATGATCGCTCGCAAACATGATCCCTCCCTGATTATTTGGTATGCGCTTCCTCTGGTGGGTTACTGTATTTTGATTTTTTATCTGTCCTCCCAGCCGGATGTTGCTCTGCCTTCCATTGTTCCCCAGTCGGATAAACTTTTACATCTGGCGGAATATGCTGTTCTTGGGGCTCTGGCTCATCGCTTTTTCCAGCACCTGCTGCCGGAAAAATCAAAGATTTTTGTGCTCATGGTTGCCTTTTTATTTGCCCTGGTTTATGGTCTCAGTGATGAGCTTCATCAATCTTTCGTCCAGGGACGTGACAGCTCCTGGTTTGATGTTCTGGCAGATGGGGCCGGGGGCTATCTCGGAGCCCGGCTCACCATGTTCATTTTTCAAAAAGGAAGGGAGTAAATGATCGATGATTGACCTGCATACCCATACACTCTTCAGTGACGGGGCCCTGTTGCCGGCTGAACTGGCCCGTCGGGCCCAGGTTCTTGGATATCAAGCCCTGGCCATGACCGATCATATTGACAGCTCCAACCTTGATTTTGTCCTGCCCAGACTGATTACCGTTTGCGCCGATTTGCAGCCGGAGATGTCCATGACCCTGATTCCGGGGGTGGAAATCACTCATGTCCCCCCCGCGTTAATTGGTCGTTTGGCCGCTAAAGCCCGCGATATGGGGGCAAAAATTGTCATCGTTCATGGCGAGTCGGTGGTAGAACCGGTCTGCCCGGGAACCAACCAGTCAGCCCTGGAAAGTGATATTGATATTTTGGCTCATCCGGGATTGATCTCGCTTGCTGAAGCTGAACTGGCCGCCAGAAACGGGGTCTGCCTGGAGATTACCACCCGTGGGGGGCATAGCATTACTAACGGTCATGTGGCCAGGATGGCCCGGGAAGCCGGAGCCCCTTTGGTCCTTAATAATGATGCTCATGCTCCCGGAGATTTAGTGACCTTGAATTTTGCGGAAAAAGTAGCAAGGGGTGCCGGTCTGACAGGTGCACAATGGCAGGTTATGAGGGAGAAATCAAAAGAATTGGTTCAGAGGGTTTTGGCGGATATCTAGCCTTTAATTTTCCCTTTACCTTCTTTTTTGGCAGTGTAAAGATTTTGATCCGCCTGGTTCAGCAGGGCTTCAGAGGTCTCGATGCCGGCAGCGGGGAAGGTTGCCAGACCCAGGGAGATGGCGCAACTTATTTTTGTTGTTTCCGACAGTGATATCGATCTTCCCCTGGTTTTTTCCAGGATTTTATCAGCAACCACCCGGGCCTGTTCCCCATCAGTATGGGGCATGATAACCAGGAATTCATCCCCGCCATAGCGAACCACCGCGTCATTCCTTCTGGTATTATCAATCAGTATTTTTCCTAAACTGCTCAGGATCAGATCTCCGGTGCCATGGCCGTACTGATCATTGATCTGCTTGAAATCATCAAGATCGATCATTAAAATTGACAGAGGGTGATCGTATCGTTTTGCCCGTTCAAATTCCAGTGGCATGAGTTCAGCCAGAGAGCGGCGGTTATAAAGGCCGGTCAGCTGATCGGTACGGGAAACCTTTTCCAGCTGGTTGCGGATAGTCAGGTTTTCAATGGCTATCGCCAGCCGGCTGCTGAGCCGCTCGACAAAATCCGTGGCCAGGGAGGGTTTAAACTTTTTTTCATCATTGCTGGCGAGCATGAGAATGCCCATCAGGCGGCTGCCGGCTTTCAGCGGAATGCAGGCGGAAGAACCAATTTCCAGTTTGGATTTTTTTGATGCCTGAAAGAATTCTGCCAACTCCGGTAACAGGCCGCTGGAAATAAGTGGCTGGTGCTGGGGGAAAAAGTTTTGGTAGATGCCTTTGGAGATACTTGTCAGGGGTCGCATCCTTGTGGTTGTTTCCGTGGCTGGCAGCGGGGTCTCTTCTATCCTTTCCAGGATGGAGTCCAGCAGGGCCACGGTAACCAGGGGGATATGAAAGCGCTCAATAAGCTCATGCTGCAGGGAAGTTATTAACTGGGATAGATTGTCAGCCGCAAAAATTGTTTCTTCTAACTTGTCGTAATGATGTTGAAGGTCCTCGTTTTCCCGGCTGATCTCCATGATCTGGGATAATTTCTCCCGCAGTTCCTGGTTTTCCGCAAATATTTTGTCAAAAATAGGCTTTTTGGCATCAATTACCTGATTGATGGGATGAGTGTCGGAAGTTTTGCTGGACATGGATTAATCCTTAAGAAGGTATAAGGTGTACCTTACACCTTTAGCCTTGTACCTTTTTCTTTCTTAACGGGCAGTTTTCACAACGGGGTTGCTTTCGCTGGCAGTATTCCTTGCCGACACGAACCAGCAGGGCATGAAACTCATTATAGGTTTGTGCTTCAGGTCTCAGATTTTTATGGATATAGGTTTGCACCTGGTCATAATCATATGTTTCCTCAATTAAGCGGTGACGGTTGAAAATCCGGATAGTATAGGCGTCAACGACAAAAACCGGCCGATTGAAGGCATAGAGCAGGATGCTGTCCGCAGTTTCCTTGCCGATGCCATGGACGTCAAGCAGCCAATCACGTAGGGATTGAGTCGGCAAGGTGGCAAGCTGAACCAAGTTTCCATGCTCAGCTTGCAGCCTGAGGCTGAAACCTCGAAGACGCCTGGATTTCTGGTTGTAATATCCGGATGAGCGGATGTATTCAGCCAGATGTTCTTGCGGTATCTGTGCCAGCCGCTCAAAATTCATCAGTTCTTCCCGGCGCAGAACAGCAAGCGCCTGTTCTACGTTTTTCCAGGAGGTGTTCTGGGTCAGTATCGCCCCGATGATGGTTTCTTCAATGTTTTCCGCCGGCCACCAGCCTTGTGGCCCATATGCTGCCAGCAGGGTTTGGAACATCCGCAACGGGCGTTGATCAGGATGTTCAGTGTTTTGAGACATTCCCCCCTGAACTTTCTTTTATTTTATCTCAACTTGCTGACTTACGCTAAAAGTATGATAATTGGTAACTATTCAGCAGGGTTGTCTTTACCTGCAGGGGACAGATTTTATTTTTTCTTTTTCGGGGACAGAATGATTTTCACCGAACAATATCGATCTTTAATTGATTTTAGTACCATCTCAAAATGAAAAAATTTAATCTGTCTCCCGGTTTTCGTGAAAAAAATTCAGTCCCCTGCGGAATCAAGCTTCTAGCTGGCTAAAGCTGAATAGTTACGATAATTGTTTAATAAAGCAATGACAGAGACACCACGAAGCGCACGAAGAACATGAAGTTTAAAAAAGTTTGCTTTTCTTCGTGCCTTTCGTGTTCTTCGTGGTAATATGATTTCGTGGTAATTTATTCTGAAAGTTAAAATTTTATTCTTTTAGTGCCGCCTGGGCTGCTGCCAGCCTGGCGATGGGAACCCGGTAAGGAGAACAGCTGACATAGTTGAGCCCGGCCCGGTGGCAGAATTCAACTGATGCCGGTTCACCTCCATGCTCACCACAAATGCCAACTTTCAGTTCCGGTCGGCTTTGTCGGCCTTTGTTGACTCCCATTTCCACCAGGGCGCCAACGCCGTCAATATCAATAGTGACAAAGGGATCACGGACAAAAATACCCTGGTCAATATAGTCCTTAAGAAATTTACCGGCATCATCACGACTGAGACCAAAGGTGGTCTGGGTCAGGTCGTTGGTGCCGAAAGAGAAGAATTCAGCCTCCTTGGCGATTTCATCGGCAGTGATAGCTGCCCGGGGCAGCTCAATCATGGTGCCGATCATATAATCCAAGGTGACGCCGTAACGGGAAATAGTTTCATCACAGATAGCAATGATCTTTTCCTTCAGAATTTTTAATTCTTTGACATCGGCAACCAGGGGCACCATGATTTCCGGAATAATATCCAGCTGTTTTTCTTTTACCAGTTCACAGGCGGCTTCAATAATTGCCTTGGTTTGCATGGCGTAAATTTCCGGGTAGGAAATTCCCAACCGACAGCCACGATGTCCCAGCATGGGATTGAATTCGTGCAGGGCCGCCGTTCTTTCTTTGAGAGTCTCAAATTGGACTCCCATGGATTGAGCCAGCACTTTCAGCTCCTGATCAGTATGGGGTAAGAATTCGTGCAATGGTGGATCCAGCAGCCGGATGGTTACCGGCAGGCCATTCATGGCGGTGAAAATGCCCAGGAAATCACTTTTTTGCATTGGCAGTATTTTAGCCAGGGCTTTTTCCCGTCCGGAAAGATCGTCAGCCAGAATCATTTCCCGTACGGCCATAATCCGATCTTCTTCAAAAAACATATGTTCCGTCCGGCATAAGCCGATGCCCTCGGCACCGAAATTGCGGGCGACGGTTGAATCATGGGGTGTATCGGCATTCGTTCTTACTTTTAACCGGCGGAATTCGTCAACCCATTCCATGAAAGTGCCGAATTCACCGGTAAGGGCGGGTTCGATGGTGGGGATAGTGCCAAGGAAAACTTCTCCGGTTGAACCATCCAGAGTGATAATCTCGCCTTTTTTGACTACTGTATCACCAACCTTGAAATACTCCGCTTCGTAATCCAGCCTTATGTCACCGCAACCGGCCACACAGCATTTTCCCATCCCCCGGGCAACTACAGCCGCGTGTGATGTCATGCCTCCACGGGCCGTTAAAATGCCCCGGGAGGCATGCATGCCATGAATATCTTCTGGTGAGGTTTCAATTCGGACCAGGATTACCGCTTTCCCCTCTTCGTTAAATTCCTCAGCCTCATCAGCAGAGAAAACCACTTCTCCGCAGGCGGCGCCGGGGGAAGCCGGCAAACCTTTTGCCAGTGTATTCCGGGGGGCATCAGGGTCCAGCATTGGGTGCAGCAACTGATCCAGCTGTTGAGGGTCTATACGTAAAACAGCCTCTTTTTTGTCAATCAGGCCTTCACTGACCATATCCACGGCAATCTTAATGGACGCTTTGCTGGTTCGCTTGCCGTTTCTAGTTTGCAGCAGCCAGAGTTTGTCTTTTTCAATCGTAAACTCCATGTCCTGCATGTCACGGTAATGGTGTTCCAGTTTCTGGTATATTTTCACCAGCTGCCGGTAGAGGTCAGGCATGACTTCTTCCAGGGATGCCAGGGAAGAGTCGGTTTTGCCGACATTATTAATAGGTTGCGGGGTGCGGATGCCGGCAACCACGTCCTCTCCCTGGGCATTGACCAGAAATTCGCCGAAAAAATAGTTTTCCCCGGTTGATGGGTCCCGGGTAAAGGCGACGCCGGTAGCACAGTCATCACCCATGTTGCCAAAAACCATAACTTGAACGTTAACCGCTGTTCCCCAATGATCAGGGATATTATTCAATCGTCGATAGGTGACAGCCCGCTGGTTATTCCAGGACTTGAAAACTGCAGAGATTGCTCCCCACAACTGGGCTTTGGGATCTTCCGGAAAGGAGGAGCCGGTTAATTCCTGAATCCGTTCTTTGAGCAGACCCACAACTTCTTTGAGATCCAGGGCGTTAAGCTCTGTATCCAGTTCTACCCCTTTTTTTTCTTTAGCTTCTTCCAGCAGGATTTCGAGCTTTTCCCCGTCGATACCCATAACCACATTTCCGTACATCTGGATAAAGCGGCGATAACTGTCATAGGCAAACCGTTCATTACCGGACTGTTTGATGATGCCCTTGATGGTATCGTCATTAAGACCGAGATTAAGGACGGTATCCATCATTCCGGGCATGGAAACCCGAGCTCCGGAACGAACTGAGAAAAGGAGAGGATTCTCTGGATCGCCAAAACGGCGTCCCATAATGTCCTCCGTTTTTCTTAAGGCTTCCTGTACCTGCTCAGTCAGTCCTTCGGGATACTGGTCCTGATGCTGATAAAAATAAACGCAAGTGTCAGTACTGATGGTAAACCCGGGAGGAACAGGAATCCCTATGCTGGTCATTTCCGCCAGGTTGGCCCCTTTGCCGCCCAGGATATTTTTCATCGAAGCATTTCCCTCAGCCACACCATTACCAAATGTATAGACATGTTTTTCAGCCATCAACATCCTCCCTCCTCTTAAAAGGGGTCAGAGTAAAATTAAATCTAACTCTCATCTATCGCACTGTCTCTTTTTTAATTTATTTTTACTCTGACCCCTTTTAACCTCTTTAACCTTACAGTTTTGAAAAGTCAGCTACTTGTCTAAACAGAGAAGCAATCGCCTGCAGTAGTCCTATGCGGTTATTCTTGGTTGCCTCGTCATCAACCATAACCATCACCTGGTCAAAAAAAGTATCGACCGCCGGTTTCAATTCCGCCATGGCTTCAAGGGCCTGCAGGTAGTTTCGGCCGGCTATGTTTTTTTGGCAGGAAGCTGAAATCAGATTAAGTTTTCTCAAGAGTTCTTTTTCGGCGGCTACTTCCAGCAGGTCAGGTGCAATTTGTTGTTCAGCTGTTCCTTTGATAATATTCATTACCCGTTTGAATGCCACCAGTAATAATTCAAAATCATCCCGATGCCGGAAGACATCCAAAGCCTCAATCTTACGATTGGCTTCCAGCAGCTCGTAAAAACCGGTGGCTAACACCCCATCGACCACCCCGGCTGGAATTCCTCTGGCCGTCAGGTTGTTGAAAAATCTGCCTTTTATAAATTCCAATACCTCATCAGCAACCACCTGGGGTTGACGATCAATTTTAGCCGCCAGCAGCTCCAGAGACCTGTTTACCAGTTCAGCCAGGTTAATGGTGTATTGCCGGTCAAGAATAATGTGAATAATTCCCAGAGCCTGGCGCCGCAGGGCGTAAGGGTCAGCGCCACCAGTAGGTATCAGGCCGATGCCGAAACAGCCGACAATAGTATCAATTTTATCGGCAATGCTGACCAGGGCGCCGCAATCATCGGCGGGCAGCTTGCCGCCGGCAGATGTAGGAAGATAATGCTCATAGATTCCCCGGCTGATGTCCTGGTCCTCTCCTGCTGCTTTGGCATATTCTCTGCCCATGATTCCCTGCAGGTCGGAAAATTCACCAACCATGTTGCTTTCCAGGTCGGCCTTGCAGAGCAGGGCGGTCCGGGCCACTTTATCTTTTTTGGCTGGACAGAGCTTTTCCGCCAACTCGGTTGCCAGGGTTTGGAACCTGGACATCTTTTCGTAAGATGTACCAAGCTTTGTTTGAAAAACAACATTTTTCAGTCGTTCTACAAATGTTTCCAGGGGAACTTTCAGGTCTTCCCGGTAGAAAAATTGGGCATCATTAAGCCGGGCCCGCAACACCCTTTCGTTCCCGTCAATTACCAGCCGGGGGTCATGGGCAAGGGTATTGTTGATGGTGATAAAGTTGGGCATCAATTTCCCCTGGGGGTCACGGAGGCTGAAATATTTTTGATGATGGCGCATAACCGTGATTAAAACTTCTTCAGGTAGTTCGAGAAACTGTTTTTCAAATGAGCCACAGCCTGCAGTGGGAAATTCCACCAGGTTGGTAACCGTTTGCAGCAGTTCCTCATCGTCGATGATAGTTCCCCCAACTTCTTTTTCAATTGCCAACAGTTGTTCTTTTATCATCGACCGGCGTTCATCCTGATCAACAATAACATTGGCCTTCCGGCACCGGTCCATATATTGGTTGGGCTCTTCAATGGTAAAAGTCTCAGGGGACATGAACCGATGACCGTGGGAACAGTTTCCTGAAGTCAATCCTTCCATACTTAAGGGAATGACCGTCTTGCCCAAAAGGGCCAGCAGCCAGTGAATCGGCCGGGCAAAGCGGAGATCAAAATCCTGCCAGCGCATGGATTTCTGGAATGGAATATTTTCGATGAAAGTCGGGAGGGTGGCCGACAGAATATCGATGCTTTTCTGGCCGATTTCTTTTTTTCTGACGCCTAAGTATTCCCCTTTTTCAGTGGTAATGATTTCCAGCTCTTCCAGAGGGGTTTTCTGCCCCTGGGCAAAGCCAATGGCTGCCTTGGTGGGATTCCCATCGGCATCATATGCGACCTGTTTTGAAGGCCCCATTTTTTCAATGGTTCGGTCTTCCTGGCTGTCAACCAGGCTGGAAACATGAATTGCCAACCGGCGGGGAGTTCCCATGACTTTAATATCTTCATAGGATAGCCGGTGATAGGACAATAATTCAGCTACTTGATGGGGCAGAGTTTGAAATATCCTGTTAAGAAAGCCCGCGGGTATTTCTTCCGTGCCGATTTCCAGTAAAAAATCTTGCCTCATGCTGGATTTTCCTTATCTCTCCTCATTTATTTTTACGTGAACCCTTATTGTAGTGATTCAGTCACTTTGCTATCAATGGTTTGGGCAATTTCTGCATTATATCCGACAGCTTTGAAAATGATTTCAGCCTGCTGGTTAAGGATAATGATAGTCGGGATGGAACTGATTTCACCGAAATCTTTCAAAATGGCGTTGTTAACCCCCATAACCAGGTCGTAATCAATGTGATTACGTTCGGCAAAGTTGGATACCTCTTCTTTGCCCCCCCGATCAAGACTTATCCCCACAACCACGAGTCCCTGGTCACGATATTTTTTATCCATTTCTACCAGATGAGGGATGGCCGCCCGGCAGGGAGGGCACCAGGTGGCCCAGAAATCAAGAATGACCACTTTACCTTTGAGGGAGTTACGGGTTAGCTCCTTGCCATCCAATGAAGTCAGGGAAAAGTCTGGTGCCAGCTTTCCCTTCTTTTTCTTTGGTGCCGATGAATCACCACAGGCAATCAATCCACAGAAGATTAAAACCAAGGCAAAGATTTTCATGCATGATCTGTCTCTGGTTTTTGGTGCAGACATAGAGGGGTTCCTAGTTCAAGGTTTAAGGCTTAAGGTTCAAGGCCCCTTGTACTGTACATCATTTTATAACTTGCCATTGAAGTAAAAATGGTATTCCTACAACTATTGTGCTGCCAAAATGGTTGCAGTCTTATTTCCGCACTTGATTTACAGAGATATTGCTTCAGCAGCTATATTTTCCTACTGGGCGTTATCGAGCATTTTTTCCAAATGATCTTTCGGGGTCATGCCGACAATCTTATTTACTTCTTTTCCCTTGGCAAAAAGGATTAAAGTTGGAATGCCACGAACCCCGTATTTTGCCGGGGTTTTGGGATTTTCATCAACATTGATTTTGAAAATTTTTACTTTACCTTCCTTTTCCCGGGCAAATTCCTCCAGAACCGGAGCCATGGCTGTGCATGGCCCACACCAGGTGGCATAAAAATCAATGAGAACCGGAACCTCAGATTGTTCGATCTCAGTGGTAAAATTGTCGTCATTCAAGTAACCGATAAGTTCAGCCGACATGGATTTCCCCTCCTTCATGGATATGAAATATTTATGGACAGTTTATTGTTTTGTTCAGCAACCTGCCAGGTTGCCTAACATCCTCAACCACCACCCTTGAAAAGGCGGTAGGCAAGAAAACCTATGATTATAACCAAAAAAATGGTCGAGATGATTGATGAAAAATTCATATTTTCCCTCTTGACGGCTAATGCGGGAACAACGCCCGCAACCCAAATGTGGCCTTTTCGGCCCGCAAATAAGTACTCTTATCAGAACATTTTCTTGTTAAAAAAACAAGAAAATAACCTGTAAGGTACTAAACAGCCGCAGTTATTTTACCAGATTATCGGTTTCGATCAAGTACATAATCAGCCACAAACAGCAGGGATTCCTTAAAGAGAGATGGTCCCCAGGGGGTTAACAGACTTTTCGCTGTTTCAATATGCTTTCGCGCCTGATTCATGGTGAACTGGATTCCCTGATACTTGATGATTAGCTGATAGACATGAGTAAAGTCTTCCGGGCTGACAAAATCAGCCAGGATTATTTCCTGCAGTTGCTTCCGTTCTTCATCAGATGCCTGCTTCAGGGTGTAAATCAGTGGCAGGGTAA
>JAYEKE010000018.1:18326-21526 GCA_034660915.1 Pseudomonadota bacterium | reverse complement strand
CGAACGAATCACACGATGTGATTCGCGGCGGACGCCTCGGAAGCCGGCCTGTCTGCGTGCGGCACGCACAGGCAGGCCATGGACGGCCGGCGAGAATGAGCGAGAGCCATGCCGGAACATCCCTGGAAATTCCTTTCAGTTGTTTTTAGAGCGACTCAGAAAGTTGAGGTTGATAAATTGGCCGTTTTGGTCTAATAAATGCTTTTAGAGGTACTGTTTTTTATGCTTGGGGAAAAATTTTGTCCGCGGGAAGATTTTATCCGCTACCTGTCTGTGGAAAGGCATTATTCTGAGCATACCGTCAGGGCTTATCGTTCCGATCTTGACAGCCTTTACCGATTTCTGATGAATCGTTTTCAGTTTAGTGAAAAATCAGAAGAGTGTTGGCGTGAAGTAAAGGAACAGCATTTAAGGACTTTTTTGCGGGAACAGCTGCAAAAAACGAGCCGGGCGACGGTCAGCCGTCGATTGGCAACCATCAGATCATTTTTTTCTTTTTTGAAAAAACGTGGATGGCGGCTTGATAATCCGGCTGATTTATTGGTAACTCCTCGGCAGGGCCAGCATCTGCCAGCCTATCTGGAAATTGATGAAATGAAGGCGTTGCTGGAAGCTATTCCTCTTGATACGGTTTCGGGGAAACGTGACCGGGCGATTATGGAACTTCTTTATGCTTCCGGGATGCGGGTGGCGGAACTGACTGCCATGAATATGTCCCAGGTTGATTTTCTCGCTCAGGTTGTCAGGGTTATCGGTAAAGGGCGGAAAGAACGGGTCATTCCTTTGGGAAGTATGGCTGCACATTGGTTGAAGGAATATATTGCCGTCAGGATTCCTGCCGGAGAGGGGGATGATGCATTGTTTCTGAATGTCCGCGGCATCCGTCTTACTTCCCGTTCGGTAGCCCGGATGCTGGAAAAATATCTGCTGCAGGCAAAACTTTTTAAACCGTTTTCACCGCATTCCATCCGTCACTCATTTGCAACCCACCTGATGCAGAATGGGGCGGATTTGAGAAGCATTCAGGAACTTCTTGGCCATAGCAGCCTTTCTACTACCCAGAGATATACCCATCTGGATATTAAACGATTGGTGGAAATTTATGACCAGGCACATCCCCTGGCGGGGAAGCGGGAATGATCGTGGTGCTATGCTGAAGGTTGGAAGCGTCAGGACAGCCTTACAACTGAACGCTGGCAGCTGAAAGCTGATTGCTTAACATGATAGGAGAATATTTATGTTTAAAGGAACAACGATTCTTGCTGTTCGTACCGGCAAGGAACTGGCGATTGGTGGTGATGGCCAGGTCACCATGGGTGACACAGTGATGAAACACGGGGCCAGGAAAGTCCGCTGGCTTTTTGACCATCAGGTACTGGCTGGCTTTGCCGGCTCCACTGCCGATGCTTTTACTCTTTTTGAGCGCTTTGAGGAAAAATTGAACCAGTTTAACGGCAATCTGATGCGGTCAGCGGTGGAAATGGCCAAGGACTGGCGGATGGATAAGATGCTTCGTCGGCTGGAAGCGTTGCTGATTGTTGGCAATGAGGAGCATACTCTGGTATTGTCAGGAAATGGTGATGTCATTGAGCCGGATGATCATGTGGTGGCCATTGGTTCAGGCGCACCCTACGCCGAGGCGGCTGCCAAGGCTCTGATTAAGCACACCGAACTTCCAGCCACTGAAATAGTTAAAGAAGCTCTGACCATAGCTTCCACAATTTGTATCTATACTAATAACCAGTTTACCATTGAAAAATTGGTTGATGGTAAGGAGGAGAAATAATTTATGTCAACGTTAACCCCCCGTGAAATTGTCGTTGAGTTGGATAAATATGTGGTTGGCCAGGATGATGCCAAAAGGGCAGTGGCGATAGCCCTGCGTAATCGTTGGCGCCGCCAGCAGGTCCCGGGAGATCTGCGTGATGAAATAGCCCCAAAGAATATTATCATGATCGGGCCCACCGGAGTCGGTAAAACTGAAATTGCCCGCCGGTTGGCAAAACTGGCCCGTTCACCATTTATAAAAGTTGAGGCTTCCAAGTTTACTGAAGTTGGTTATGTGGGCCGTGATGTGGAATCCATGATCCGGGATTTAACTGAACTGGCAGTCACGATGGTTAAAGTCGAGGAGGCTGAAAATGTCCGGGGCAAGGCCCGGAAGGGTGCCGAAGATCGTCTCCTGGATATCCTCCTGCCGCCGGTGCAATCACCTCCTGATTCTAAACCCGCGGGCAGTGACGATGATAGTGAAATTAAAACTCCTGAAGTGATTGTTCTGCCGCCGGAAGCTGAACCACAGAAAAAGACCCGGGAAAAACTGCGGGGCCTTTTCCGCTCCGGTAAACTGGATGAACGCCTGGTGGACATAGAAATAACTGAGCGTTCGACGCCGGTGGTGGAAATTTTTTCTGCTGCCGGGATGGAGGAAATGGATATTAATCTGCGCGATATGTTTGAAAATATCATGCCGCAGAAAACCCGGAAGAAAAAGATGAAGGTCCCCGAGGCTTATGAATTCCTGGTGGAACAGGAAGCCCAGCGGATGGTTGATATGGAGAAGGTGGTGACCGAAGCCAAACGGCGGGTGGCCCAGCATGGAATTGTTTTCCTCGATGAGATAGACAAGGTGGTTGGCCGGGAAAGCAGTTCCGGTCCCGATGTTTCCCGTGAGGGAGTCCAGCGGGATTTATTACCCATCGTCGAAGGTTCATCGGTAAATACCAAGTACGGGATTATTAAAACCGATCATATTCTTTTCGTGGCCGCCGGAGCTTTCCACGGGGTTAAGCCTGCTGATTTGATTCCTGAGTTGCAGGGTCGTTTCCCGATCCGGGTGGAACTGGATTCTCTGGAAAAGGAGGATTTTGTCAGAATTCTTAAAGAACCGCGCAATGCTCTGATTACCCAGTACGTGGAATTAATGAAAACCGAAGATGTGAGGCTGGAAATTGCCGCTGATGCCATTGAAGAAATTGCTGAAATTGCCTGTTATGTCAATGAAAACCATGAAAATATCGGTGCCCGGCGCCTGCATACCATCTTGGAACGTCTTCTGGATGAAGTATCGTTCAATGCCTCTGAAATGAAAGGCGTCAAGGTTTCTATCGATGCCAAGGAGGTTAAACGAAAGCTGGAAGATGTGGTTGAGGATGAAGACCTCAGCCGCTATATTTTATAAGAAAGGTTAAAGGTGCAAG
>JAYEKE010000018.1:12665-18226 GCA_034660915.1 Pseudomonadota bacterium | reverse complement strand
AAGGTTAAAGGTGCAAGAGAGCGAAGCAAAGCTCGAAAGATCAATGGGTGAAAGTTGTAAAGATGGAGAAATTGATCCAGAAAGCCAAGACTCTGATTGAATCCCTGCCGTTTATCCGCACCTTTTACGGTAAAACGTTTGTGATTAAATACGGTGGCCATGCCATGGTGGATGAGCAGCTGCGCTCATCATTTGCCGAAGATGTGGTACTGCTTAAATTTATTGGTATCAACCCGGTTATTGTGCATGGTGGCGGCCCGCAGATAGGCGAAGTCCTGAGGAAAATGGGTATAGAAAGTTCATTTGTCCAGGGGATGCGGGTGACCGACCAGGAAACCATGGATGTGGTGGAAATGGTTCTGGTGGGGAAAGTCAACAAGATGATCGTCAATTTTATCAACCGGCATGGTGGTAAAGCGGTGGGCCTCAGTGGCAAGGATGGCAACCTGCTGGAAGCGGAAAAGTTTTTGATGTACGACACTCCCCAGGCTGATCGGCCCCCGGAGATTATTGACGTGGGTAAGGTCGGGGTCGTCAGAAGGGTTAATCCTGAAGTTCTCGGTTCCCTGGATAATACCGGTTTTATCCCGGTTATTGCGCCGGTAGGCGTTGATGAAACCGGCGAAACCTACAATATTAATGCTGATCTGGTGGCTGGATCAGTGGCAGCCGCTCTGCAGGCTGAAAAATTGATTCTGCTGACGGATGTTCCCGGTGTCCTGGATAAAAATGGGGAACTCTTGTCTTCACTACCACATGAAGAGGTCCAAACCATGGTTGCCGGCGGCGAGATCATCGGGGGAATGCTGCCGAAAATTAACTGTTGTCTGGATGCCATGCGAGGTGGGGTAAGAAAGACCCATATTGTCGACGGACGTCTGCCCCATTGCCTGCTGCTGGAAATTTTCACCGAAAAAGGGGTGGGGACGGAAATCCTTTTCTGAGGTCCCTTTTATCATGTCCATTTTTTCCCAGTCCGGCACTTTGCTCATTCCCTGTGCTAAAGGTATTCCACCGTTTTTAGCCGCGGAGTTGAAGAACCTGGGGTTTCCGCTTATTGCTGAATCAGTGGCCAGTGTTTCAACCAGGGGCACTCTGACTGATGCCATGCGCCTTAATCTTCATTGTCGTACCGGCCAGCGGGTCCTCTTTCAGCTCGAATCCTGGAAATGTCCAACCCAGGACGAGCTTTTTTCACGTCTTTCCCGTATTTGCTGGGAGAAATATATTCCCGTCGATGAATATCTCTCGGTTACCTCGGTGGTGGATCATCCTTCCGTTCGTGACCGGCGTTTTATCAACCAGAAAACCAAGGATGTTATTGTTGACCGCATCCGCCGGTTGCTGGGGCGCCGTCCTGATTCCGGTCCCCGGCGGCATGGGGTGGTTGTCCATGCTTTCTGGAAGCAGAACCATTGCAGTATTTATCTGGATACTTCCGGCGAATCCCTGGCGCGCCGTGGTTATCGTCAGGAAGGTGGTCAGGCACCACTACAGGAGACCCTGGCGGCGGCAGTGGTTCAGGAAGTTGCCTGGGATGGGATCGGTTCTTTCTTAAATCCCATGTGTGGCAGTGGGACATTGGCCACCGAAGCGGCATTAAAAAAGCTCGATATTCCACCGGGACTGCGTCGCCGTAATTATGCCTTCATGCATCTGGGTGAATTTCCCCGGGATGTCTGGCAAAGCTTGTTGCAGGAAGCCGGAAAACAGGTGAAACAGAAATTAGCTGGTCGCATCATTGCCACAGACAGTAATCCGGCGGTGGTGAAAATGGCCAGGAACAATGCCAGGCGGGCTGGTGTTGAGTCTCTGATTGAATTCGGGGTGGGTGACTTTGCCCAAATTCCGGTTCCGGCTGGTGGCGGGGTTGTGGTTCTCAACCCGGAATATGGTGAACGCTTGGGAGAGTTGGAAGCATTGAATGCTACCTACCGGCGCATCGGTGATTTTTTCAAACAGAGATGTGCCGGCTTCCGGGGTTTTATCCTTACCGGCAACCGGGAGCTGGCTAAAAAAGTGGGCCTGAAAGCCTCCCGAAAGATTCCATTGTATAACGGACCAATCGAGTGCCGCTTGCTGAAGTATGAAATATATACCGGCAGCCAGCGGAAAAACGCTTGATTTCCTTTCTCTCAACTTTCTGATTTGCATTGCCAGGGACATATTAGCAGGATGTTCCGGCATAGCTCTCGCTCATTCTCGCCGGCCGTCCATGGCCTGCCTGTGCGTGCCGCACGCAGACAGGCCGGCTTGTGGGGACACTGCTAAAGCAATGTCCCCGCGTCCGCCGCGAATCACATCGTGTGATTCGTTCGGCGGCCAAACCGCTATGAGCCATGCCGGAACATCCCTGGAAATTTCTTTCTGCTGTTTTTAGAGCAACTCAGAAAGTTGAGTTTTCTTTTTTCCTTCCGGTCATTTTCCAGATTTTCTTAAACTTTGTCTCTTATCAGCCGAATATAAAATAATGACGCCTGGGGACATTGCTTTAGCGCGCCCCACAACCAAAAAGATGGGTATGTCCATAACCCTCGGTGAAAGTAGGAGAAAATGTGGGAACTGACAATCTGATTTTTCTGGAAGTTATTGAGTGGTTTGATGATAGTGGCCAGGAGCTGGTCCATCGTATCCCTGAACAGGGATCGGGAGAGCTGAAGTTTGGGGCTCAGCTCATCGTTCGCGACAGCCAGGCCGCCGTCTTTTTCTACCAGGGCAAGGCCTATGACGCCATCGGTCCGGGAAGACATAACCTTTCAACCCATAACCTGCCGGTGTTGACCAAGGTTTTGAGCCTGCCCTGGGGTTTCAGCAGTCCATTTCGGGCTGAAGTTTACTTTGTTAACCTGAAAGTTTTTCCCAATCTGAAATGGGGTACCCGGGATCCGGTTGCCTTTAAGGATTCCAGCCTGGGGCTGGTGCGTCTGCGGGCGTTCGGAGTTTTCAATGTCCAGGTAATCCAGCCGATTCTGTTTATCAACCGGCTGGTGGGAACCCAGGGAATGTATACCACCGAGAGCATCGAGGAATATTTGAATCGGGTTATCGTCTCCAGATTTAATGACTTGTTGGGTGAGGAGTTGGATACTATCCTTGATCTGCCGGGATGTTATGAGTCCCTGTCAGAAAAACTGCGGCAGCGTCTTGAAGATGATTTCGGCCGTTTTGGTCTTGGTCTAACTGCTCTTTATACTAATGCCATCACGCCGCCTCCTGAAGTGCAGCAGGCTATTGATGACCGGGGGCGCTTGTCCATGTTCGATGATATGAATCGGCTGATGCAGATGAAGGCGGCCATGGCGATGGAAAAGATGCCCGAGTCCGGTGGTGATGCCGGTTCCGGGATGGGTGTTGGTCTGGGGTTGATGATGCCGGCCATGTTCAGCAACCTGATGAAACCTGCTGGAAATGAAAGCCAGGTTGAAGCATCATCACCGTATCACTGTCCTGAGTGCCATGTTCCGGTGGCAAAAGATGCTCGTTTCTGCCCTGCTTGCGGTCACCAGCTGCTGGTTATCAGCCAGTGTGTTCATTGCGGTAAAAACCTGCCGCCGAATGCCAAATTCTGTCCCCGGTGTGGAACCCCGGTGGAGCAGAAATCAGCAGGCATTATTTGTCCTTCCTGCGGCACGGAGAATCTTCCTGAGGCTCATTTTTGCAATCAGTGCGGTGAAAAATTCTAGATGGCTGGCTGGCGGGTAGATCACCAGTGCCCCCAGTGCGGAGCACCGGTGACTTTGGCGGAAAGTGATCGTCTTTTTATCTGTCCTTATTGCCGGGTGTGTCTTTACCTGGCAACGCCGGGAGCTTGCCGTTATTATCTTCCTCCTGCTGATCGGGATGACGATGAACTCTTTTATGTTCCCTACTGGCGGGCAAAGGGTATGTTGTTTTCCTGCCGGGGCCATCAGATAGCTAAACGTCTTCTGGATACCAGTATCCGCGCTGTTGAGATTCAGGGATTTCCCCAAAGTCTGGGATTCCGTCCCCAGAGTCTTCCTCTTCGTTTTGTTACCCCTGAAGTTTCCGGCAGTTTCCTGGCCGTGGAAACCCCGCTGAAAACCTCCGTGGAGGATCTCCATCGGCGTCGCCTGGCTGCCGGATCCGGGAAAATGGATTTCAGTGCTTTTATCGGCGAGGAATGTTCGCTGATTTACGCGCCGGTAAAACGGGTTGGTGAAAATCATTTTCAGGATGCTATTGATAGCAAGAAACTGCCGGGAATATCCGCTGCCAGCCTGGATGATCGCCTGCAAAAGGAGCCGCTTGCAGACAGTGCGCTTTCCTTTGTTCCGGCCCTTTGTCCTGCCTGCGGTTGGGATTTGAAAGGTGAGCGCGACAGCCTGGTGCTCCTGTGTGACAATTGCCATACAGCCTGGAAAGCTTCACTTGCAGGGTTGCAACCGGTTTTGGCATCGGTATTTCCTCCAGAGGATAAACAGGGGATACTGCAGATTCCCTTCTGGCGGCTGCGGGTGGAAATCGATGGGTTGGAGATTCATTCCTATGCGGATCTGGTTCGCCAGGCTAACCTGCCGAAAATGATTGAACCGGCCTGGAATGAGCGGCCGGCTTCTTTCTGGGTGCCGGCCTTCAAGATTCAGCCCCGCCTCTTCCTGCGCCTGGCTAAAAATATGACAATTATTCAGCCTTCGGAGGAGCCTGAATGCCATATTGATGCTTCGCGTTTCTACCCGGTGACCATGACTGCAAACGAGGCGAGCGAAAGCCTGGCGGTTTTGCTGGCCACCATGATTCTGCCGCGGCAGCGGATTTTCCCCTTGCTGCCGCACCTTCATATCACCCTCCATGATGCCAGGCTCATGTTCCAGCCTTTCAAACTACAGGGACCGGATATTATTGAGCCCCACAGCAGCATGGCTTTAAACCGTAATGCTCTAAGATGGGGGCGTTCCATCTGAAACCAAGCGGATTTTTTCTTTCCGAAAAAGTTGTTAATCCAGCTGTACGGTTTCCACCCGGACCCGGGCGGTTCCTCTATCATAAAACCCCAGTTTTTTACTGGCGCCGGCGCTTAAATCAATGATCCGACCTTTGACAAATGGCCCCCGGTCGTTGACCCGGACAATCATTGACCGACCGTTATCCAGGTTGGTAACCCGTACATGGGTAGGCAGAGGCAGCAGCTTATGGGCGGCAGTGGGCTTCCAGGGATTAAAGGCTTCACCGTTGGCAGTCATATGTCCACCCCGCTGCCGGCTAGTTTCATTTCCGTACCAGGAAGCAGTGCCTTCCTCACGGTAGGATTGTGCAGTTTTTACTGACATGGGATGATAACGATGACCATAAACGGTGTAGGGCGAATTCTTTACTCGTCCCTGGCGAATAGCCTCTTTAGGGGAAAGGCCGTCAATGGTTTCCAGATCGTGAGTTAAAGGCCAGTTGATGGGGGCGCTGACCACTTTGAAAGTGAATTTCCCCAGCCGATAGGTTGTTTTGATTGTTCCGCCGGCCAGATCAGCAGCCAGATCGACCGCCTTGCAGGTCGTGAGGATGGTCCCTTTGGTGACATGGTAGGTGTTGCGCACCGGGCTGCAGGC
>JAYEKE010000018.1:10446-12565 GCA_034660915.1 Pseudomonadota bacterium | reverse complement strand
ACATTCTGTTATGGCAGGATACCATAATGACTTTGCCTCTGTCCAGTTGGGTTTGACTGCTGGATAGTGGGTTTGAAGAAGATAATTCCTAGCTGAAAAAGGGCTTTGCTCATGCTTCAGTATGACGTGAATAGATTATTATGATCAGTATCAGTAACCTGTCCAAGTCCTATGGCAGCCAGTTGCTTTTTGCCGGGGTTAATCTCCGTTTTGATCCGGGGAAACGCTACGGGATTGTCGGCGGTAACGGTTCCGGCAAATCCACCTTTCTGCGCCTCTTGAGTGGTTTGGAAACCGCCGATCAGGGCGATATCTCCCTGCCCGGCAGGGTAGTTGTCGGCGCTGTCAATCAGGATCATTTTGCTTTTGAGACCATACCGATCCTGAAAGTGGTGTTGGCCGGCCGCCCCGATCTGGCCGCCGCCCTGACTGAAAAAGAAGAGTTGCTGCAGCAGAAAGAACCCTCAGCTGAGCGCCTGATTGAAGTGGAGGAAATTATTGCCCACCATGACGGTTACCAGGCCGAAAGCCGGATTGCCGCCATGCTTGAAGGCCTGGGGATCCCGGCTGAAAAACACTTTCAGCCAATGCAGGTTTTGTCCGGGGGCTATAAACTGCGGGTGCTGCTGGCCCAGTGTCTTTTCGGTGAACCTGATGTTCTCCTGCTGGATGAGCCTACCAACCATCTGGATATTCTTTCCATTCGCTGGCTGGAAGAATACCTGGCCGCATACCAGGGAGTGGTGTTGGTGGTTTCCCACGATCGGCGGTTCCTCAATACGATCAGTACGCACATTGTTGATATTGATTATGGAACCATGAAAATGTATGTGGGAAATTACGACCGTTTCCTGGAAGCCAAGGAGCAGGAGGATGTCATGCGGCACCAGGAAGCCGCCAAGGCGGAAAAGCGCATCGGCGAGCTGCAGCATTTTGTTACCCGGTTCAAGGGCAAGGCCACCAAGGCCCGCCAGGCCCAGAGCAAAGTCAAGCAGATTGAGCGGCTGGAAAAAAATCTTGAGGCGCCGGTCTACAGTTCCCGGGCCTGGCCGGTTATTTCCTTCAGCAGCCGGCGGCCATCGGGTAAGACAGTTTTGGAAGTCAATGGACTCAGCAAATCATTTGGTAGCTTATCGGTGCTTGACGGGGTTGATTTCACCGTTTATCGCCAGGATAAAATTGCCATTATCGGTCCAAACGGGGTGGGGAAATCAACCTTGTTGAAAATCCTGATGGGCGAACTGGAAGCGGATGCCGGTTCATATGAATGGGGTTATGAAACCTATCCGGAGTATTTTTCCCAGGATCATCATGAATCCATCCCGGCCAATACAACTCCCTACGAGTTCCTTTACAGCGTTGATCCCGGGGCATCCATCGGTACCATCAGGGGGTTGTTGGGCAATTTCCTTTTTTCCGGTGACGATGTGCATAAAAATACCGCCGCCCTTTCCGGCGGTGAAGCTGCCCGCCTGCTGTTGGCCAGGATGGTGCTGCAGAAGCCGAATGTGATGGTCCTTGATGAGCCCAGTAACCACCTGGATATGGAATCCATCGAATCTTTTACCCGGGCGCTGGAAAATTATGATGGCAGCGTCCTGTTGGTCAGCCATAATCGTTATCTGGTCGATCGGGTAGCCACCAGGGTGTTGGAGCTAAAACCCCAAAGCATGGAAATGTTTGATGGCAGTTATCGGGAATTCCTGGAAAAAATTGGGGTTGATCACCTGTCCTCCCGAGTTGACCTGGCCGGCGAAAAACCGGCGAAGGTAAAGTCGGTTCCAAGCTATCGTGAGGCTAAAGAGAAAAAGAAAGCCGCCGCGGCCAAACGTCAGGCCTACAGCCGGGCGGTTAAACCTTTGCAGTTGAAAAGCCGCCAACTGGAAGGGGAAATTTCCCAGCTTGAAGATGAAATTACCGCGATTAAAAATATTTTTGCCGACCCTGATTATTTTCAGCAGACAAAGGCGGAGGAAGTGTGGCGGCAGGAAAGAAAGAAACAGAAACTAGAGGCGCAGTTGGCCGGTTTTTATGAGGAGTGGGAGGCTGCCAACCTGGAGATTGAGACCCTGAAGGAAGAATTTGGGGAGGCGGAAGGCGAAAGGCGAAAGGCTAAAGG